>CALIRN010000202.1 GCA_938042265.1 uncultured Eubacteriaceae bacterium | reverse complement strand
TACTGCCCCAAGAAAAGTTACGGGAATAACAGGAGCAAGCCATATTACAAGCATCATTATAACAGTCAGCACCAGTATAAGATAATAGGATAGGTCTATGTCATGTGGATTGCTGCTGTTTGTGGTGCTTTTATCATAGCCCTTTACTGTCTTTAAAAATGTTGATACTATCAGTGGCAGTGATTTAATTAGGCTTATTATACCGCCTACTGCAACGGCTCCAGCACCTATATATCTTATATAGTTTGACCAGAGCTGGGTGGAGGTAAGCGCCCCCGCGGAAATATCTGCGGGAGCAATTACCGTATCCTGTCCGAAAAAGGATATAAGCGGCATAATTACAAGCCAGGCAAGTATACCGCCGCTAAACATATAGGCAGATATTTTAAAGCCGCATATATATCCTACACCCGTTAGTGCAGGCAGAGCCGATAAGCCTATGCCCGCACCTTTGTAAAAGGGCAGCTCCCAGTGAAGCTCTGAGGGAAAAAGGTGTATTCCGTCCGATACAAATTTATAAAGTGCGGAAAGCCCCATTCCCTTAAATACAGTGGCGGCAGAGCTTCCCTTTTCCTCACCTGCAAGCAACACCTCGGCACAAGCCATTCCCTCAGGATAGGGGAGATTGTCCTTTTCCTTTACAATAAGGGCACGTCTTAAGGGTACCATAAACAGAACACCAAGAATACCTCCTGACAGTGCTATTAAAAATATTTCCATTAATGAAGGCGGAGTTTTGTTCCATTCCGCTGCCCACATAAAAAGTGCGGGTATGGTGAAAATTGAGCCTGCTGCAACTGACTCACCTGCCGAGCCTATGGTCTGTACTATATTGTTTTCGGTTACGGAATTTCGCTTAAGAATGAGCCTTATAATACCCATTGACACAACGGCGGCAGGTATTGAGGCGGAAACGGTCATACCTACCCTTAAGCCCAAATAGGCATTGGCACCACTGAATATACAGGCAAGTATTATACCTGTAATTATGGCAGTGGGGGTAAGCTCCTGTTTTGGGAAATCGTATTTTTTGTTATTATCCATTGTTAAGCTCCTTTCTGCTGTTATTATCTGCAAACATATAAAAAAAATGTATTGGATTTGTATAAAAAATTATGAATAATTTAACTATTGTGTTGATATTATGTTTATTTTGCGGTAAAATATAAATAAGTATGCATTACAGTTTATAAAATTGGAGGAGCGTATGAAAAAAGTTGATTTAATAGTTCCCTGTTATAATGAGGGTCAGGTTGTCAATATGTTTTTTGATGAAGCAAAAAAAGTTACGGATGGGCTTAAAGACTATGAGGTTAACTTTATTTTTGTTGATGACGGCAGCAGCGACAACACGCTGGATTTATTAGAGGAGCTGGCAGAAAAAAATAAATGTGTGAAATATATTTCCTTTTCACGTAATTTTGGAAAGGAGTCAGGTATGTATGCCGGGCTTAAGAACAGCACCGGAGATTATGTTGTAATACTTGATGCGGATTTGCAGCATCCGCCTAAGCTTATCCCTCAGATGCTTGAGGCAATGGAGGAGGGATATGACTGCTGTGCGGCAAACCGTGCAACTCGTGACGGAGACCCTGCACTGCGTATATTTTTTACAAGGTGCTTTTACAGGTTTGTAAATAAGATATCAGAGGTTGATATGCCTGATGGCGCAGGAGACTTCAGGATGATGAACCGAGCTATGGTAAATGCGGTCATAGCTATGAGTGAGGTACAAAGATTTTCAAAGGGTATATTCAGTTGGGTAGGCTTTAAAACCAAGTGGATTGATTTTGAAAATGTGGAAAGAGCAGCAGGCGTTACCAAGTGGAACTTCTGGAAGCTTTTTCGCTATGCAATGGATGGTATTACAGCATTTTCCACATTTCCACTGAAAATTGCTTCATATCTGGGCTCGCTTATTTCACTGTCGGCATTTGTTTATCTGATATATATTATTATAAAAACCCTTGTTATAGGCAAGGATGTGCCTGGCTATGCCTCAACAATAACTCTTATGCTGTTTATAGGCGGTATTATCATACTTTCCTGCGGTATTTTGGGCGAGTATATTGCAAAGATATATATGGAGGTAAAAAACAGACCTGTGTATATTATAAGGCAAACAAATGTGGACAAGCCTGAAAATGATTACAGGTAGGAGAATAGATATGATAGAAAATTTATTTAAAACCTTAGTTAATCGGGAAACTATCAGCTATCTTTTCTTTGGTATACTTACCACGATAGTCAGTATAGCATCCTACGAGACAGTTAAAAGGCTGCTTTCACGAAAAGAAGAGGCAACGCCGCTTATTATCAATATTGCAACGGTTTCAAGCTGGGTGATTGCGGTGATGTTTGCGTTTGTTACCAACAAGCTGTTTGTGTTTCAGTCGGTTTCAATGGAGCCCGAGGTGGTGCTTAAAGAAGCTGCCGCCTTTGTGGGAGCAAGGCTTTTATCTCTCGGATTTGAAATAGTCTGGATGAATTTAACTACGGTTGTTTTAAAATGGAATGACAGCCTGTGCAAAATTGCGGCTCAGTTTGTAATTACAGTGTTAAATTATATTTTTAGTAAATTATTTATATTTAAGTAAGGAGAATTTACAATGAAAAACCAAAAAGAAAATTGGTTTGCCTCAAACCGATTTATAATTATTACCTTTGTACTGACAGCGCTTATTATGCTGCTGACATACATTTTAAGAGGTGTTTATCCCTTTGGTGACCAGATTGTGCTTAAGGTTGACCTGTATCATCAGTATGCCCCATTCCATGAGGAGCTGCGCAGCAGAATTTTAAACGGACAGAGTCTTTTCTACAGTTGGGAGGGCGGTCTTGGCAAAGAGTTTATCACTCAGCTTGCTTACTATACTGCCAGCCCTATAAGCATACTTATTTTGCTTTTCCCTCAGGGGTCGCTTCCTGAGGCATTGGCGTTTTTTATACTTATTAAAATTGCTTTTGCAGGTGCATTTTTTGCTTATTATCTTAAAAAGAGCTTTGGTAAAAATGATTTAAGCATAGTTGCCTTTGGGGTTTTATATGCTTTTACCTCCTATGTTACGGGCTATTACTGGAATGTTATGTGGCTTGATGCCGTTGCATTGTTTCCAATAGTTGCATTGGGCATTGAAAGGCTGGTTAAGGAGGATACGCACCTTACCTATTGTATTTCTCTTGCACTGGTAATTGTTATTAACTTCTATATTGCCTTTCTTGTATGTATATTTGCTGTGCTTTACTTCCTTGTAATCCTTTTTTCAACCTATACATGGAAGAACGACAGCAAAACAATTATTGCAAGAATGATCAAGTTTGGTGTTATATCGGCTATAGCAGGCGGTATTTCAATGTTTTTGACAATACCTACGGCAATTGCTCTGTCGCATACCGAAACAAGCGACACAAACTTTCCTAAATTTGAGTTTTACAAAAATGTATATCAGCTTATTACCAACCATTTTGTTGGTGCAAGACCTGTTGTACTTGCGCGAAATGAGGACCTTCCAAATGTTTACAGCGGTGTGCTTACAATGCTGCTTGTGCCCTTCTACTTTTTTAATAAAAAGTTTAAAACCAAGGAAAAGGTTCTTTTTGGAGTATTAATTGCGTTTATGCTCCTTTGCAGCTGTGTTAAGCCTTTGGATTATATGATCCATGGCTTCCATTTCCCTTCAAACCTGCCTCACAGATATACCTTTATTTATAGCTTTGTTATGATAATTCTGGCATATAAGGGACTTATGAATATTAAGGGTGTGGATTTTAGTTTGGTTTACAAATCGGCTATATTCTACGGTGTAATTATTTTGTTTACGGAGTTTGTGCTTGTACCAAGCAATTCTGATATTGACAATGTACTTTCCGTAAGCGATATTGTTATTAACATTATCCTTATGGTGGTATATATTATTGTGCTGTATTGCTACATTGGCGCAGGAACAAAGGCAGATATAAGAAATGTACTTGTTGCCATGCTTGTGTTTGTAGTTGCAGAGGCAGCCTTTTCAAGCTTTCAGGGACTTGACAGAACTACAGGCAGAGATGCCTATGTAAAATATATTGACTCTACAAATGAAGCTGTTGACTATCTTGATGAAAGAGAAAACAACGAGTTTTACAGGACGGAGTTTAGACGTTTTACCACAATAAATGATGCGGCACTGTATCATTACAACGGTTTTTCACAGTTCTCATCACTGGCATCGGGCGGTATCTCAAATATGATTGGAAATTTGGGTATTGCTGCTACAGGTAACTCCTACAGATACTATGACCCAACCTCTCTGGTAGATGCCATGTTTAACCTTAAGTATGTAATGAACAAGGCAAGCGATGACGGAAACGGTGAAATCAAGAATGAAAGATATAGCTATCTTGAGCAGTTTGGCAATGTATGGATTTATGAAAATCCAAGGGTGCTGCCATTGGGATTTATGGTAAACAGCAGCATTGCAGACTGGAAGACAGAGGATTCGATGCCTTTTGATGTACAAAATGACTTCATTGAAAAATCTACAGGTATAACAGAGCCTATGTTTACCGAGGTTCCGCTTACAAGCTTTGATTATACCTATATGAACATTACCGATAAGGAAAGTGAAAATGTTTATAAATACGAGCTTACTGACCCTGCAAACCTTAGTCTGCATCCTACAGTTACCGTAAAAATTAAATCAGATAAGGATCAGTATATGTTCCTTTATGTTGATGCGGGCAATGCAAAAAGAGTTAAGTATGTTACGGACTCTGCAAATGAGGACAGGGAGCTTTCCGCAGGTAAGAGCTTATTTGATATAGGCAATGTTAAAAAGGATGAAATAGTTACGGTTACCTTTGAGCTTACCAACAAGGGTGAATTTGAGAAAACCTACCGTACAAGCGGTACTGTCAAGGTGTATGCGGCAAGCTATGATGACAGTGTATTCCAGAAGGCTTATGATAAGCTTAATGAGAACACCTATGATATGACGGAGTTTGCCGATACAAAGCTTACAGGTACAATAAATGCTGCCGAGGACGGTATTATGTTTACGTCAATCCCTTATAACAAGGGCTGGAGGGCAACTGTTGACGGCAATGAGACAGAGCTTGTTTCAATAGCTGAGGACGGTGTAATAGGTATCAATGTACCGGCAGGTACGCATGAGGTTGTATTCAGTTTTAAACCTCAGGGCTTCTATCCTGGCTGTGTAATATCGCTTATATCACTTGCGGCGGCGTTTGCAGTAACATTGTTTGTATATAAAAAGAGGGAAGATAAGGAAACGTTATAAATTAAGGAGGATATTTTTATGAATTTCAGAAGATTGACGGCAGCAATGTTATCTGCTGTAATGATTGCCGCAGGTTTCAGCACATCGGCAATGGCACGGGCACGCTATGGCGATGTGGATTTAAGCGGAATAATAACTTCTAACGATGCGGCTGCTGTCCTTGCTTATACATTGGATAAAGAGGGGTCCGGCTTTAATGATGAGCAGGTAAAAATTGCAGATGTGGATTTTAACGGTATTGTAACGGCAGATGATGCTGCATGGATACTGCAGCACGTACTGACAGATATCAAATTTCCCGCTGATAAAATAGAAGAAACAACAGAAGCTACAACAGAATTAACCACTGAAAGCACAACAGAGCAGACAACCTCAGCTTATTATGATTTTAAGGCAGACGACCTTACAGGTGAGCAGAATGTGGTTATATCAAATCAAACGGTAAGCGGTGCATATACTGTATTGCCTACATTTAAGCTGGGCAGTAAGGAGGTAACCGTTGACGGTGAAACCTATATACAGTACCTGCAGTTAAACGGCACGGGCAGCACATCCTCCGCAAGCCTTTACTTTGATGCACCCTGCGGCGGTAAGCTTGATATAATTGCGCGTTCATCAAATTCAACTGCAGTAAGAAATCTTGTTGTTGCAGATGAAAATGACAGGGAAATCACTAAATTTTCAATGCCTGTTGCAACTGAAACACCTGTTGTGAATACTGCCATAATTCCGACAAAGGGAAGGTATTATATTTACGGCGGTCAGGGCAATATCAATGTTTACAGAGTTACCTTTACGGGTATGGGAGAAATTGTAACGGAAGCCACAAGTGAAACAACCACAAAATCACCCGTAACTGAACCTGCTACGGAAACAACTACCTTTAACGGTGACACCTCCGACGGTGTAGTGGTAAATAATTTTAGCGATTTGAAAAGTGAGCTTGCAAAGAGCAATAATAAGATTTATGTTGAAGGAACCATTATGTGCAGTGAAAATATAAAGCTGTCACAGTCCAATGCAAATGTTGAAATTTACGGACTTACAAATGCTGACGGTACGGCGGCAATCCTTGATTTTGCACCGTTAAGGGACAGCCGTACAAGCTCAGGCTCAGGAGGTACGGGCTTTACCATCAGCGGCAGCTATTATACCTTTAAAAATGTAATTGTTCAGAATGCAGGCGACTGCGGTACAAGAATTACCGGCTCAAACAATACATTTGAAAATTGTGTATTCAGATACAACAATAATTCAGGCGTATCCATAACAAAGGGCGGTGCTTATAATACCTTTATCTATGTAGACAGCTACAGAAACGGTGACTTGGTACAAAAGAATGGTGCAGACGCTGATGGATTTTCTGTTAAGCTGGCAGCTGGTATGGATAATTACTTCTACAACTGCCGTGCTTGGGAAAACAGTGATGACGGCTGGGACAGCTATGACAGGAAAAGTGAAGGCGGCATTATAGGTGATGTGTACTATATAGAGTGTGTAACGTGGAACAACGGAAATCCTTATGTATTTACGGGTGAGTATGACTATGAACATGGTAAGGCATTGGATAAAAACCTGCTTTATGTACAGGCAATACTTGACAGTGACCCTGATTTTGAAGCCGAGTACAATGCTCATACCGTTACAAGCTGGCCACAGGTTACGGTTAAGCTTTTAGGTACAAGCAACACCTATTCAAACATTCACAGCAAAAACTGGGCAGGTAATCCTAACGGCTTTAAGTTTGGCTCAGCGGAAACACCAAGCTCCTCCTACAGGTACATTAAAAACTGTAGCTGATAGATTATATGCGGAACTGGAATGCCTGG
>CALIRN010000201.1 GCA_938042265.1 uncultured Eubacteriaceae bacterium | reverse complement strand
CCCACCAAGATCTACGTCAAGCCGGTGCTGGCCCTGATGGAGCAGGTGGAGGTCCACGGGGTGAGTCACATCACCGGCGGCGGCTTCTACGAGAACATCCCCCGCTGCATCCCCAAGGGGCTGGCCGCCCGCATCCGCAAGAGCGACGTGCGCATCCACCCCATCTTTGACCTCATCGCCAAAGAGGGCAGCATCCCTGAGCGAGACATGTACAACACCTTCAACATGGGCGTGGGTATGGTGGTCATTGTCCCGGCCCCTGAGGCGGACAAGGCCATGGCCCTGCTGGCTGAGAACGGTCAGCCGAGCTATGTGCTGGGCGAGATCGTCCCCGGCGAGGGGGTGGAGCTGCTGTGACCAAAATCGCAGTTCTGGTGTCCGGCGGCGGCACCAACCTCCAGGCTCTGCTGGACGCCCAGGAGCGGGGGGAGATCCCCGGCGGGGAGATCGCCGTTGTGGTCTCCAACGTCCCCGGGGCCTACGCTCTGGAACGGGCGGCCAAGGCCGGGGTGGAGGGCATCACCGTCCGCAAGAAGGACTACCCCGACACCGCCGCCTTCTGCACCGCCCTGGCCGGTGAGCTCCAGAAGCGGGACATCGGCCTGGTGGTGCTGGCCGGATTTCTCTCCATTCTGGACGAGCACTTCGTCCGCACCTTTGAAAACCGCATCATCAACATCCACCCCTCCCTCATCCCCTCCTTCTGCGGCAAGGGCTATTACGGACTTCATGTTCACGAGGCTGTGTTAAAGGCAGGGGTTAAGGTTACAGGCGCAACCGTGCATTTTGTAACCTCCGAATGTGATGCAGGCCCTATTATACTGCAAAAGGCTGTTGATGTGCTTGATGACGATACACCGGAAACCCTCCAGCGTAGAGTTATGGAGCAGGCGGAATGGGTTATATATCCCGAAGCAATTAAGCTTTTTGCCGAAAACAGATTGGAAATTGTAAACGGTATTGTAAAAAGGAGATAAAAAGTATGAAGGTTTTAGTTGTAGGCAGCGGCGGCAGAGAACATACCATTTGTTGGAAGCTTGCCCAGAGTCCAAGGGTTGATAAAATTTACTGTGCACCTGGTAATGCGGGTATCGGTGAAATTGCTGAGCTTGTTCCGATAGGTGCAATGGAGCTTGATAAGCTTGTTGATTTTGCTAAGGAAAACGCAATCGACTTAACCGTAATAGGTATGGACGATCCACTTGTTGCAGGTGTTGTGGATAAATTTGAGGCGGCAGGCCTAAGAGTATTTGGACCAAGAGCAAATGCGGCTATTATTGAGGGCAGCAAGGCTTTCAGTAAGGAGCTTATGAAAAATTATAATATTCCTACCGCAGCTTACGAAACCTTTGATAATTATGATAAGGCTGCCGAGTATGTAAAGGCAGGAGGCTTCCCTGTTGTATTAAAGGCTGACGGTCTTGCACTGGGCAAGGGTGTACTTATCTGCAATACCATTAATGAAGCACTTGAAGGTCTTAATACCCTTATGGTGGATAAAAAATTCGGTGCAAGCGGCTCAAAGGTTGTTATTGAGGAATTTTTAACAGGGCCTGAGGTTTCGGTTCTATCCTTCTGCGATGGTAATACCGTTGTACCCATGGTTTCGGCACAGGATCATAAGAGGGCTTACGATAATGATGAGGGACTTAATACAGGCGGTATGGGCACCTTCTCCCCAAGTCGTGTATATACCGAGGATATTGCAAGTATTTGTATGGAAACCATTTTCAAGCCTACCGTTGCAGCTCTTAATGCAGAGGGCAGACAATTCAAGGGGATAATATATTTTGGTCTTATGCTTACAAAGAACGGTCCAAAGGTAATTGAGTATAACGCACGCTTTGGTGACCCTGAAACTCAGGTTATTCTGCCACGTTTAAAGAGTGACCTTTGTGAAATTTTTGAGGCATGTATTGACGGTACCCTTGATAAGCTTAATGTTGAATGGTATGATAATGCTGCCTGCTGTGTTGTTCTTGCCAGCGGCGGCTATCCTGAAAGCTATACAAAGGGCTATGAAATTAAGGGACTTGATAATGCAAAAAAGGCTGAAAATATCACTGTATTCCACGCAGGTACGGCACTTAAGGATGGCAAGTACGTTACAAACGGTGGTCGTGTACTGGGTATTACAGGTGTTGGCAAGGATTTGGACGAGGCAATAAAAATTGCTTATGATGGTGTAAAAATTGTAACCTTTGAGAATATCCACTATAGACATGATATAGGTATTAAAAAGTATTGATATAAAGGAGATTATATGAAAAGGCTTTTAAGTTTAGCTTTGGTGCTTGCATTATTTACAGGCTGTAGTAATTCCGAATATAAAGAGGACGCTGAACAGCTTGTAGAGCTTTTGGAAAGCAATCATCCTTATTTTGAACTTAATATGGTGCCTGAGGGTTATGAAACTGCAAAAAGTGAATTTTTAAAAAATTCAAAATTTGTTGATAATAATTATGATTTTCAGCTTATGACGAGAAAATATGTTACATCAGTGGAGGATATGCATACTACGTCAAAGCGTGAGTATAGTGGAACGGAGTTTTTGTATTTAGAGTGTAAATATGCTGATGATAAGCTGTACGTTATTTCGGATAACAGTCATACCTTGGAAAGCTATATTGTTTCCGTAGGCGGAATTGATATTAACAGGATATTTCAAACAGTTGATTTTTATTTCCCTGAGGAAAACAATGCAGGTGTTGCATTCTATCGTAAAAATTATGCCTTAAATAAGGATATTCTTCAATTAAGCGGTTGTGATGTGAGTAGTAACAACATTAATGTTGTATGCAATGATGGTGAGTTTACCTCTGTATTTTCAGAAAAGAAGCAAGATACCGCAACAAGCACAAAGTCATTTATGACAGAACTTAAAGGAGATGTTTTATATGTTGACTTTAATGCGGCAAAGCTGGATGATGATTACAGAATTGCTTTGGAGAATATTAAGCAATATATTTCAGATGGTGGAAGTAAGGTAATTATTGATGTAAGAGGAAACACAGGCGGAAAAATTGCAGCAATTTCACCTCTGATTTCAGCTTTGGGAATGAATATTCCTAAATATGGCCGCAGCTCTGACAACTTTAAAGGTACAGTTGCCTCTGCAAGGCAAAATCCTGATGTTGATTTAGCCGTACTTTGTGATGAGCTTACATTAAGTGCAGGTGTTTACTTTGTAGCATCGGTACAGGATGGTAATCTTGGTATCGTTATCGGTCAGCCAAGCATAAATTCACCAAATTTTTGTGGTGCTCCAAATAAATATGTTTTAGCTAATACAAAAACAGAGGTATACATATCCAGTAATTATATTACAAGACCAGATACAAACGCTAATGCAGAACAGTTAGAGCCTGATATTTTACTTGATGACAGTGAGGATGCTTTAGAGTATGCTCTTAACAAATATTTTAAAACGGTTGATTGATTTAAAATGGCTGCTCTGAATTTGGAGCAGCTATTTTAATAAAATAAGCTTGTATAATTAATAACTATTTTGCGGATGTTATTTTGAAGGGTTTTACCAAATATTATAACAGATATTGCTTTAACGGTTGTTTTGATATTATTGTTTGAAAATAAGTCTAAATATGGTATTTGCTGTTACAAGTAACTTAACAGATAATGAAATTTCGTTTATTTTATATTTTTCATAAGCTCTGTTATTATATATTTGTTGCTGTGCGTTTTGTGGGGTGTTGGTATGTCTTACAGGATAGCGGAAATTAACGTAATATCTGCATTTATATTTACATTTGTTTCAATATATGAATTATTGTATTGTGCGGATATATTTTTTTATAATGGAACTACTTGATTAGGAGATTATATGAGTAAACAACTGTATGAAATGAGTTTAGAAGAACTGTGGCACCTGTTTCCTATATTTCTGACAGAACATAAGGAGATTTGGGGGTTATGGTACATTGAAGAAGAAAAGGTATTGAAAACTGTTTTACCTCAAAACGATATTAAGCGTATAAGTCATATCGGCAGTACGGCAATTAAAACTATACACGCAAAACCAATTGTTGATATACTTATTGAAGTATCTGCCTATTGTGATCTGGAAATAATAAAGACTGTTATGACCGGGAACGGTTATATATGTATGAGCCAAAGCAGTAATAGGCTTACCTTTAATAAGGGGTACACGGAAAACGGCTTTGCTGAAAGGGTATTTCATTTGCATTTAAGGTATGAGGGGGATAATGATGAGCTTTATTTCCGTGATTATTTAATTGATCATACAGATGCTGCCAGGGAATATGAAAAGCTTAAATTACAACTTTGGAAGAAATATGAATATAATAGGGATGAATATACTGAGGCTAAAACCGATTTTGTTATTAAGTATACACAAATAGCCAAGAAATTGTACGGTTTAAGGTATATAGTTGTTTAAGAAATATTTATTTTGCATGGAGGATTTATGGATTTACATTCAATTTTAAAGCAGGTGGAAAAGCCTGCACGATATATCGGCAGTGAGATAAATATGGTTGAAAAGAATCCTGATGAGGTGGATACAAGGATAGCCTTTTGCTTTCCCGATACCTATGAGGTAGGTATGAGCCATTTGGGTTTACAGATTTTGTACTTCTTTTTTAACCGCAGAGAGGATACCTATTGTGAAAGATGCTTTGCTCCATGGTGCGATATGGAGGATAAAATGAGGGAGAATAATATCCCTCTTTATGCTTTGGAAACAGGTGACCCGATTAAAAATTTTGATTTTGTAATGTTTACACTCCAGTTTGAAATGAGCTATACAAACATCCTTAATATGCTTGATCTGGCAGGAATACCTATTTATGCAAAGGACAGAGGAGAGGATGATCCTATTATTGTCGGCGGAGGTCCTTGTGCCTATAATCCCGAACCGCTGGCTGATTTTTTTGATATTTTCTATATCGGTGAGGGTGAGGTAAGCTATGATGAGTTTCTGGATATGTACAGAGAGCATAAAAAAGCAGGCGGCACTAAGGATGAATTTTTAAGTAAGATACTAAAAATAGAGGGTATTTATGTTCCAAAGTTTTATGATGTGGATTATAAGGAAAATGGTGAGGTTGAAAGTATAAAACCAAACCATGCCGATGCACCTGCGGTAATACGTAAGGTTATTGTTACGGATATGGATAAGGCATTTTATCCTGAAAAGCAGCTTGTACCCCTTATTGAGGTTGTTCATGACAGAGTAACACTTGAGGTCTTCAGGGGCTGTATAAGAGGCTGCCGTTTTTGTCAGGCAGGCTATGTATACCGCCCTGTCAGGGAGAAAAGTACCGCACGGCTTGTTGAGTGCTCAAAATCCCTTGTTGAGTATTCGGGACATGATGAAATCAGCCTTACAAGTCTTTCTACGGGAGATTTTACGGATTTTAAAAAACTTGCAAATAATCTTCTTGATTTATATGCAAAGGATAGTATAAATGTTTCACTCCCCTCACTTAGAATAGACGCTTTTAATCTTGACCTTATGCAGAGGGTACAGGAGGTACGTAAATCAAGCCTTACCTTTGCACCCGAAGCAGGTACACAAAGACTTAGAGATGTAATTAATAAGGGTATTACCA
>CALIRN010000200.1 GCA_938042265.1 uncultured Eubacteriaceae bacterium | reverse complement strand
AAGGGCAACCCACCAGGCAGATAAACAGATAAATAATCTTCTTACGGATGAAAATCTTGACAGAGTGGAGAAACTTTCAAAGATAGCCGAGGAGCTTGGTACTAATATGTCGGTGCTCGCACTTAGCTGGATACTTAGAAAGTCCATCATTTCAAGTGTTATAACAGGTGCAAGCAAACCGTCACAGCTTGAGAATAATCTTGCGGCGGCAGATTTTAAAATTCCTGCTGACGCACTTGAGGAGATTGAAAAAATACTTGATTTTTTCACCAAAAGATTGTACAATAAGTTTATTAATGTATATAAAATATTTTAAGGAGGAATTTCTACAATGGCAAAAGAGAAATTTGAAAGAACTAAGCCGCATGTTAACATTGGTACTATCGGTCACGTTGACCATGGTAAAACTACTTTAACTGCTGCTATCACAAAGACTTTACATCAGAGATATCAGCTTGGTGAAGAGGTTGCCTTCGATAAGATTGATAAGGCACCTGAGGAGAGAGAGAGAGGTATCACTATCTCTACTACACACGTTGAGTACGAGACACCTAACCGTCACTATGCTCACGTTGACTGCCCAGGCCATGCCGATTACGTAAAGAACATGATCACAGGTGCTGCTCAGATGGATGGCGCAATCCTTGTTGTTGCTGCTACTGACGGTCCTATGGCTCAGACAAGAGAGCATATCCTTCTTTCACGTCAGGTTGGTGTTCCTAAGATTGTTGTTTTCCTTAACAAGTGTGATATGGTTGACGATGAGGAGCTTCTTGACCTTGTAGAGATGGAGGTAACTGAGCTTCTTGACGAGTACGGCTTTGAGGATTCTCCAATTGTAAGAGGTTCTGCTTATCAGGCTCTTCAGGATCCTTCAGGTGAGTGGGGCGATGCTATCGTTAAGCTTTTTGAGGTTGTTGACGAGTATATCCCAACTCCTGAGCATGAGATGGACAAGCCTTTCCTTATGCCTGTTGAGGATGTATTCACAATCACAGGTCGTGGTACTGTTGCTACAGGTCGTGTTGAGAGAGGTGTTCTCCACGTATCTGATGAGGTTGAAATCGTTGGTCTTACTGACGAGGCTCGTAAGGTTGTTGTAACCGGTATCGAGATGTTCCGTAAGCTCCTTGACGAGGCTGAGCCTGGTGATAACATCGGTGCTCTTCTTCGTGGTGTTCAGAGAAACGAGATTGAGAGAGGTCAGGTTATTGCTAAGCCTGGTACAATCACTCCTCATACAAAGTTTACTGCACAGGTTTACGTTCTTACAGCTGATGAGGGTGGCCGTCATAAGCCTTTCTTTAACAACTATCGTCCACAGTTCTACTTCAGAACAACTGACGTAACAGGTGTTATCACTCTTCCAGAGGGTACAGAGATGTGTATGCCTGGTGATAACGTTGAGATGACAATTGAGCTTATCAGCCCAATCGCTATGGAGCAGGGTCTTCGTTTTGCTATCCGTGAGGGTGGTAGAACTGTTGGTTCAGGTTCTGTTGTTTCTATCATTGAGTAAGATTAAATTTGAAAGCCGCTTAGACAGTGCTGTTTAAGCGGCTTGTTTTATCTTATTTAAAATCTTATTCTGAGCATTTCCCACATTTTTCCCACAATAGTTTTTGATGAAATTTTAAAATAAATAATTGATTTTATCCACAGCATCAGCTTTGATATTTTGCAAAACGTGTACATATGTCTTTTCTGTGATCGTGATACTGGAATGCCCGAGCAGGGTTTGTATGGTTTTAATGTTTATGCCTGCCTCAAAAAGTTTTGTTGCATATGTGTGCCTGATATTGTGAAATTTACGATACCTTACATTCATACGGTTCAGTAGGCGTACCCAACGGCGTTGTAAGTTTTTAGGATCAATGCATTTTCCTATGGGCGTTGTAAATAAAAATTGTGTCTGCTGCAGCATACCGTATCTCATAAACAGCATTTTCTGATTATTGACCTGCTCTTTTAATAATGGTGCTATATTCTTGGGTATAGGAACATCCCTGACACTGCTTTTTGTTTTGGTAGAACCTACTTTTATGACTTTGGTGCGTTCCGTTTCGGATTTTATGTCATAAGTGGCTTTAAGGGACTTATTGACATGGATCGTGTTATTGCTTAAATCTATGTCCTGTATTGTCAGTGCAAGCAATTCCCCTTCTCGTAAGCCTGTAGCCAGTGCGATAGTGATTATCGGAATCATATAATCAGTTGCTCCGTCCAATATGGTCTTTATTTCCTCATCCGTAAACGGATCTACTTTTTCACTGTCGGAGGTAGTGTCTTTTTTAGGTAACTCAACACCTGCGCACGGATTAAAGAAAATGTATCGCTGCTTAATACAGTAATTGAAAAAAGACTTAAGCACTTTGTTGATCATTAATATTTGAGAGTGCGTTTTTCCGCCGGTTGCCAGTTCGTTGTAATACTTTTGAATGTCCATAGGGGTCAAGTTATAAATTCTGATGCTGTAGAGATTACTGGATTTAATATAGTTGTATATCCCCATGTAACGAACAAGGGTGTTTTCTGCCTTGTTGGGTTTTATGACCTCAAATAACCAAAGCTTCATAAGGTTGCCGAGAGCGTGTTCTTGGTAATCTACCGCAAGTCCAGATCTGACATTTATCAGATATTCGTCTCGCTTTTCTTCGGCTTCCTTTTTGCTTTTGCCGTAGAACTCTTTGCGGATGAGCTTGCCGTTTTCGTCTTTGCCGATAGTAGCTGTAACCCTGTAATAGCTACTGCCGTTTTTGCTGTAGTTTGTTTTCACAGCCATAATATCACTCCTTTTGGGGTATAAAAATAACACCTTTACAGGGTGCTAAAAAGTGTGATATAATTATCTTGTTGAGGGATATTATATACACTTTCGCACCGCGCAAAGTTTTATAGTATCTTGAAGAAGTCCTCTGTTGGTAGCGGAGGGCTTTTTCTGTTTGAAATAAGTGTATTTCGGACAGGATTGTGTCCGAATTTGTACGAATCTATCCGAAAACAGTTGATTTCGACCAAACTTTTATATTTTGGTTTAGATCCTAATTGAAAAGCGTATTTTCTTGGATAGAATTTATCCTAAAAGCTCTTTTTTCTTGGTATCAAATTCCTCCTGGGTGATAGCACCCATATCAAGTAATTCCTTGAATTTTCTGATTTCATCGGCAACGGAGACAGGGGCAATGGTATTTGTATTAGTCTCAGCTTTAACCTGTTCGACCATAATAGATAATAAGGCAAGTATATTTTGTGCGTCTGTCATAGCTTTGCCGTACATAGCAGAGTTTCTCTTTGCTTTATCGGGTAGTAGGTTGATACTCATATTAGGTTTAAGCATATCATTGACTGTAACATTAATACGAACAGTGTCTATAATATCTGTGTTTTTGCATCCGGCGACAGCTCCGACTATGGCTCCGGTAGAACCGAACAATGCACCGCCTACAATGGCACTACCTAACCCTCCCTTTGCAACGGTGGTACCGTTTTCCTGTAGTTCGAAATTTAAAATATCTTCGAATTTATGTATAATTGGGGGTTTTATGTGTGTGCCGTTTAATCCAACTCGTGGGATATACCATAGTTTATTTGTCTCATCAATATAGAGTTTGTCGGCTATAGACCTTGTTTCATTAAATATTGAAAGGAATTCAAAATCTTTTTCTCTGCGATTGATAGCTGTTCTGACCTGTTGCTTGGAATATTGTTTTGGGCTCCATATCATTTCCGGTAGATAACCTATACTTTTATCTCTACACTCTGTACAAATAGCACCGTCTAATATTTTTATATTGCTTTTTCCTCCACAGACAAAGCAATCTTCTTTCTTTGAAAATAACCCCATGTTTTACCTCCCCGCATGATTAAGTTTTCATTACTTGTTTTCTTTAGTAATCTATAACGCCCAAATAGGTTCATAAAAATAAAACGTTTTATGCTTTTTCAAACCATATTTTTCCATGCTATAACAAATAACATTTCTGAATTTCTCATAAATACTTACTCTTGTTTTAGCGCATTTTAATGATATATCACATATATCTGCGATATGCTCAAAGGAAAGATATTCCAAATTATCATAATAAAAATTAGGTGGTAATAGCAGTAGACCGGCACAGGCTCTGGCTTCAACCTCGCATTGTTCGTATTGTATAAAAGAATACCTTTGATCAAAAATATTGAAAGACTTACTGTCAAGGTGATTCAACAATATGTGACTGCATTCCTCAACTATTGTAAATCGTTGGCGTTGTGGGTGCTTCCCATCATTATAAGAGATTTTAATTTTGTTATCGACGCATGATTTTTGCACTACGCCGTCCTCATTACCCCATATTTCAAATATTTGCTTTTCAGAAAATCCTTCATTGATATATCTACTTAGTGGTATTGTTTCTATGTTGAGATATTCGGTAAGTTTATCAACAGAAACAGGCAATGAGTTTATATTCATATCTCTAATACAGGGGAAAGCTGCTTCATAAACTCTGTTATAATTTGTTAATATGGACATCCTATTCCTCCTCATCTTGAATATCTTTAAAGGCTTCGGGGAATGTGAACTCAGCATATCTTCTCAGTAGCTCTGCTTGTTCTTTTGTCATCTTTCTGCCTGCGCGGGCAATCATTCTTATATCGGGATTTTCTACTATCTCCATATGCGCTCTCTCTCTTTCCCATTCTTCAAATCCGATTTCTCTGCTTTTATAAAGCTGTTCTGGGGTTATTCTCTCATCTTGGTATTCTTTTGGAATATATATACTACTGTCATAATCGGTAGGGTCATCATCCCATCCCATAAGATAGGCAGGAGTGGTATTCAAAGCTTCAGCGATTTCAGCAATTTTGCTTTGTCTAAGCTTACTACCATCTTTTTCCCACTTGTTTACGGTAGACCTATTTTTATACCCTAACATAATTGCAAGATCTTCTTGGGTTAAGCCTAAATCTTCTCGTCTCTTTTTTATTCTCTCGCCGATTTCCATAGTATCACCTCTATCTTAGGGATTTGTTCTACGTTAATTATAAGTTAAGTTTCCGTAAATGTCAACATAAATTTAGGTTTTAAAAAAAAATGTGTTGACAAAATTGTAAACAGGTGCTATTATTTACTTGTGGATAAAATTAGCAACACGATAAAATGCCGGGAGGTGAGGAAATGACGGATACTATCCTATTAAAAGAAAAGATAAAAGAGTCGGGATATAAAATCCATTATGTAGCCAAGTTTGCAGGACTGAGTTATCAAGGACTTTTGAACAAGATGAATAATATTAGCGATTTTAGAGCGGGTGAAATAACTAAGTTATGCACACTTTTGCACATAAATGCTGAGGAAAAAGAAAAAATTTTTTTTGCCTCTGTGTTGCCAAAAATAGCAACATAAATATTCTCAACAGGTTATTATAAATATTTAGCAGACAAAGCGGGAGGTGATAAGGACAACGGCGGTTTCAGAGTATGGACTAACTGTGATTACTATGAGTTTTTAACGGTTTTGTTTTGCATAATAAAGTATTTTTGTGAAGATCATTTCCATAAAAAATGGACAGAGACATTAGCAAGGATGTTCTATTGGTTGGATGCGGTATTTCCTAAACTTAATGATGAGCTGTACAGTCGCCCAGAGGTGAAAATATGAACACTGATGATACAGGCATTATGGGAATGGATAAAGAAAAACGAAACGGCGTAAGGAGGTGAGGAAAATGTATATTGTTTTAATCGTTGCATTGGTGGCTGTGATATTGAAAGCAGTGTCATATTATTTTGCATTGTGCGGCGTTCTTTATTATTTAGCTACAAAGTACAATGATGAGCTTAGCGTGGACAGAATAAAGGATCTTGCATTAAAGGCAATGAAACAAAAATAAGATTATCAAAGTTTATTTACTATTATTTGGCTTGCTATTTGCTGGAGTATAGGTAAAGCAAAGCAACCTAATGAGCTGGCTTTGGATTTTATCTTTCGCCATATAGTATCTGTTTTAACATATTCAAGAAATTCATGTCCTAAATATGTTAAATCGCCAAAATACTGTATTTCCTTATTTGAGGATTTAATGAATGTACTAGGCACAGAAATAAAAACAAGGTTAATGTAGCCTGCTTCATACAATCTTTTTGAACAATAATTAATCTCTGTAGAACTATACTGTGGTAAAAGTTTATAAAATTCTTGAGGGATTAAATCCATAGGTACAGGATAATTCTCAATGGTAATAAGTATGTCGCGTATGCAATCTGGATTTAATTTCATATTAGTTCTCCTTTTTGTTTTGAGCCTATTTTAACATAAGAATTACACAATATCAACTAGGCAACAAGTAAATGAGAAAAGCGGGCAGACAAGGAAGCGTAAGGAGGTGAGAA
>CALIRN010000199.1 GCA_938042265.1 uncultured Eubacteriaceae bacterium | reverse complement strand
TGCAAGCCTGAGTGATACCTCGCCTGAGGTTACAACAACCTCCCGACCGTCATCTCCCAGTATAATAAGTCCGCCGTTTGCATCAATGCCCTTTCCCAGACCTGTATGCCGGTGGGTCTTATATATAGCCTTTACCTTCTTACCGATATTAATACATTTGCTGTTGTACTCCTCAATAAAGTCAGTAAAGCCATATTTACAAAATCTGTCATAGTATGAAAATATTTTTCCTGCACAGTGCTTTACTACAAGGCTGCGCCTTACATTATGTCCAAGCTCCAAGGCAAGGGAGGTTGCTTTTTCCTTAAGCTCTCCGTCAAACCGGGTACAGTTTACGTTAATCCCGATACCTACCACAACATAGTTAATATGCTCCATTTCGGCGCTCATTTCGGTAAGTATGCCTACAAGCTTTTTACCGTTAAATACAATATCATTAGGCCACTTGATACCAAACTCAAGCCCTGTAAGCTCATTTAAAGCCACAGCAACTGCCAATCCAGAAACAAGAGTAAGCTGAGGTGCCTCCAAAGGTGCAATATCAGGCTTAAAAAGATAACTCATACAGACATTTTCACCCTTATCCTCCCATGTTCTGCCAAGTCTGCCTCTGCCGTTTGTCTGCCTGTTGCACACAATCAGCAGCTTGTCCTCAAAACCCTGTTGTGCTATACGCTTAGCCTCAAGATTAGTAGAATCCACTTCCGTCAGAAAGACGCAGTTTTCAATACCTATTTCATAGGCATTAAGAGTATGGCTGTCATCAACAAGCCTGTAACCGCGACTGCTGACAGATTCAACAGTATAGCCCTCCTCTTTAAGACGTGCAATATTCTTCCATACCGCAGCTCTGGATATATTAAGCTTCTCGCCTATTTCCTCTCCTGAAACAAAATCAGAGTGTTTTTTTAAAAGCTCAAGTACTTTATATCGCATATAATCATACTCCCAAACACAATCTCTGTTATATTTTACAACAAATTTGTCAATATTGCAATTATTTATTAATATTTATTTTTATTGCATTTAACAATAATTTTATTTATACTAAAGCTATAATAACGGAGGGATAAATATGATTTACGGTATAGGTACGGATATAATAGAAATATGCAGTTTTGAAAATGCCGGAGCTTCCTTTTTAAGAAAGGTTTATACTGAAGACGAAATTTTAATGTTCAGGGACAGTCCAAAATCACTGGCCGGTAATTTTGCCGCAAAGGAGGCTGTTGCAAAGGCACTTGGAACAGGCTTTCGTGGCTTTGGTCCAAAGGATATAGAGGTACTGCGTTCAACCTTGGGAGCACCCGTCGTTACTCTGTATAACGGCGCATTGAATTTGTTTAACGAAAACCACTGCAGGAGCTTACATGTATCAATATCACACAATAAAGGAAATGCCTGTGCTTTTGCCGTAATCGAAGGAGAGGATTAAATGTATCTGGTAACAAATACGCAAATGAAGGCTATTGAGCAAAAGGCAATAATGTCGGGTGTACCCTCACTTTTGCTTATGGAAAACGCCGCAATGTCCCTTACGAAACTGATAATTGCGGACAATTATAAAAAGGTGCTTTTATTCTGCGGTAAGGGAAACAACGGAGGCGACGGGCTTGCCTGCGCCAGACAGCTTTTTGCACATGGAATAAATGTTACAATTATATTTGTAGGAGTGCCAAACAGATCAACAGAGGACTGCAGCATCAATCTTAATGCTGCAAAGGCTCTTAATATCCCTATTGTTTACTTTGATAGGGAAATCGATGAGCTAAATGACCTTAAACCGTATATTGATAATTGCGACCTTATAGTTGACGCCCTTGTGGGTACGGGACTTTCCAGCGAGCTTCACGAGCCTATTGCATCACTTGTGCGTATTATAAATGCAGCGGATAAGCCCGTTTACAGTGCAGACTGTCCTACAGGTATATCAACCGACAGCGGAGAAGATTTCGGCAATGCAGTTTATGCCCGTAAAACCGTAACCTTTCATTTACCAAAGGTTGGTTTAATACTTTATCCTGCCTGCGAGCACACGGGAGAGCTTGTTATCGGCAATATTTCACTGCCATCTGCGGGCAGAACAAATATGTGTGTTCTGGCGGCTGAAAAAGCCGCAGAGCTTATGCCCTCAAGAAAAACACGCTCCGATAAAAGCACCTACGGCAGAGTATTTGCCTTTGTGGGCTGTGACAGTATGACAGGCGCTGCCGTTTTGTCCTTAAAAAGCGCATACCGAACAGGCGCAGGCTTGGTATATGCCTATACTACAAGGCATTGCAGCAAGATTGTACAGTCTGCCTTACCTGAGGCTGTTGTAAACACCGTACCCGATACAAACGGGTATATAAATTCAGAAGCATCGGCAGTCGATTTAAGCAGAGCCAGTGTTACGCTGATTGGCTGCGGACTTGGAAATAACCATATTACCCATTGCTTTTTAAAGTCAGTAATAAAAAACATTACATCACCCCTTGTACTTGATGCAGACGGACTTAATATACTCTCAGCCGATGAGCTGCTTAAAAGCTCACTGCCCGAAAATACCGTTGTTACGCCTCATCCAAAGGAAATGTCAAGGCTTACGGGACTTTCGGTTGAAGAAATATTAAAACATCCTATAGAAACCGCTTTAAATTTTGCAAAAAAATATAACACTGTTACCGTTTTAAAGGACGCCCGCACCATAATAGCATCTCCTTCGGGAGAAGTAACAATAAATCTCACAGGAACACCTGCCATGAGCAAAGGTGGTAGCGGGGATTGTCTTGCAGGTGTAATAAGCTCACTTATTGCACAGGGACTTGACTGCTATAATGCAGCCTGCCTTGGCTGTTATATCAGCGGCAAAGCAGGAGAAATTGCAGCAGATAAGCTGTCGGCCTACGGAGTGCTTGCAAGTGATTTAATTGACTGTATACCTCAAGCATTCAGATAAAAAAATAAAGGTATCCCTTTGTGTTATCGGGATACCTTTGCCTTTTACTGTGCCTGCATCTGATACTTCATTTTAACGGTATTAATTTTATTCTGGTCTGCCATATCAGTAGGATACCAGCCCTTAGCCTGCATCTTTTCATACAGCGTATCCTGCATACTTAGGGACTCGTTTAATGCACTGTTAAAAACCTTGTGAACATTGTCACTTGGTGATTCAAGAGTACCGTGCATATATAAATCGCAGACACCCTTTTCAAGGAGGAGAATACCCTCCATAAGATTTTTATCATCCATAGACTGTAATACCTCCCTATTAAAGTAATCCAAAAAAGCTTTGAAAAATCTGCTGATGCTTTTGTACCATTTGCTGTACACAATTTTTAAGCTCAGTATCCTGAAGTTGATTTACTACCTCATTGCATCTGGTCTGAAAATATTTTTCATGTCCCAGTGCATCATCCACATACAATAATTCCTTTGAAGTCATTGCTATTCACCTCCGTAAATAGCATTTACACTATACAAAAAAATTATTCACCAAAATACCAAAAATTGTATTTAAACAGCCACGTATAATTTGAACAGTGTATTAAGTATTCTTGTCCTGAGTTTCTCAGTCTCAGGCACATAATACTCAAAGGTTATGGCGGTATTAAGCACATACGGAGCATATATTCTCAGTAACTATTCCGTATCATCAGCCGTTGCCATTATTATATAAATTTATAACTCCTACTCTGTATATCCATAAACATTAAATTATGCTAAGATGTCTCTGCCTGCCTTTAATCCGTAGGCAGAGACTGAATTTATAACCGCATTGTTAACAGCCTTACCCATTACAGCCGCACCAAGAGTACCAACCATATCAAGGTTAGCCTCAACCGCCACCACTGACATTGCATAAATGCTGTCACCGTCAGCGGTGGTATTTACCGGTCGGATTGTCCTTGCATAGCCGTTATGGCACATCGCAGCTATTTTATTCATTTGCGTTTTATTAAACTTACCGTTGGTTATAACCGCACCTATTGTGGTATTCTCCACAAAAAGATTTGCACTGGGCTTATGCAACCCATACATTGTCTCCTCGGAGCTTACAAATGCAGTTAAATCCTCATTAAGCATACCTGCTATCATTTTGCCGCTGTCATAGTCAAACACATCACCAAGGGCATTTACCGCAACAACAGCGCCAATCTTTAAATCACCAATTTGCACTGCATAAGCCCCCAAACCTGTTTTGGTAGCTCTATCCCTGCCATACAGCTTGCCGACACAGGCTCCTGTACCTGCACCGAAATTACCCTGTTCAAAAATTCCCTTATAGGCATTCTGAGCCGCCAAATAGCCCATGGCTTTGTCAGGACGGACATTAAAGCTACCTAATGCCAAGTCAAACAGACAGGACTGGCATACAAGCGGTACAACGCACGTACCCACATCAAAGCCTATATTCTTTTCCTCAAGAAGCTGCATAACTCCCCCTGCGGCATCAAGACCATAAGCACTGCCTCCGCTTAAAAGTACGGCATGTATACTGTCGGCATTTGCAACAGGCTTTAACAGTTCGCTTTCCCTTGAAGCGGGACCTCCACCCATTACGGCAAGCCCCACAGGAGCACCTTTTTCGCATATTATAACGGTACAGCCTGTGGCATTTACAATATCCTGCGCATTACCAATTACAATATTCTCAATGTCTGATATTTTAATCTCATGCATAATAATACCTCCTGATAAAAAACAGACTGTCCGAAAACGCAAAGTGGCTTGTTTTAAGACAGTCTGAGCAGCTGCATAGTAACCCCCAATTTTAAACATTAAAGCGGAAAAGAATTACATCTCCGTCCTTAACAACATATTCTTTTCCCTCGCTTCTGTATACGCCCGCCTCCTTAGCGGCAGCTATTGAGCCAAGTCTTGTAAGATCGTCATAAGTAACAACCTCTGCACGGATAAAGCCTCTTTCAAAATCAGAATGGATTTTACCTGCTGCCTGAGGTGCTTTGGTACCCTCGGTAATTGTCCACGCCCTTACCTCAGTAACGCCTGCCGTAAGATAGCTTATAAGACCAAGCAATCTGTAGCTTGCGGCAATAAGTCTGTCAAGACCGCTGCTTGTACAGCCCAAATCAGCAAGAAACTCCAGCTTTTCATCATTCTCAAGCTCTGCAATCTCCTCCTCAATTTTTGCACAAACTACAAATACACCGCTGTTTTCCTCTGTAGCAAGCTTTCGTACAGCCTGAACATACTGATTGCCCTCACCGTCATCTGCAAGATCCTCCTCCGCAACATTAGCAGCATAAAGCACAGGCTTTGCGGTAAGGAGGGTAAGCACATCCACAATCTCCTGCTCCTCTTCGTCAAACTCCATGGTTCTTACAAGCTTGCCGTTTTCCAGTGTTTCCTTAATTCTTTTTAAAACCTCAAGCTCCCTTGCAAGGCTCTTATCATTCATAACCTGCTTGCTTGTTTTTGCAAGACGTCTTTCAATAACCTCCAAATCAGCAAAAATAAGCTCAAGATTTATTGTTTCAATATCTCTTACAGGGTCAACGCTTGCATCAACATGGACAATATTGCCATCCTCAAAGCAGCGTACAACATGGACAATTGCGTCAACCTCTCTGATATGGGACAGAAATTTGTTGCCAAGACCCTCTCCCTTGCTTGCGCCTTTAACTAGACCTGCAATATCCACAAATTCAATTACGGCAGGCGTAACCTTTTGGGTTTCATACATTTTTGCCAGTACGTCAAGTCTCTCATCCGGTACAGGGACAATACCCACATTAGGGTCAATTGTACAGAAGGGATAATTTGCACTTTCGGCACCTCCGCCTGCAAGTGAGTTAAAAAGTGTACTTTTACCTACATT
>CALIRN010000198.1 GCA_938042265.1 uncultured Eubacteriaceae bacterium | reverse complement strand
TGCAGTGAAGAGGGGCTTGATAAAAACTCTCATTATATATATGACAGGGCAGCTGCACGCATGGGAAGCACGCCCGGGGATACGCTTGTTTTTGAGGACGCTTTTAATGCCGCTGCCGCCGCAAAGCAGGGAGGCTATACCGTATATGCTGTTTATGACAAAAGTATGGAGGCTTATGCGGAACAAATTAAGCATAACTGCGATAAATATATTGTAAGCTTTAATGAGCTTAAGCTATAAATACACAATATTTTTTGGAACCGTTTTAAAAGACGGTTCTTTTAAATTTTAGGGTAAGTATTGTCAAATTTGATAATTGTTACACATATAATAAGTCAAAACACTTTAAAAATTGTGATAATTCTATAAAAAAAATTACATATATTTTAAAATTTATATTGATTTTTTTTGATAAATTAATTATAATATAGTTAGCTATGAATGATAAATTTTGTGGTTGTGCATATAGACAGGATTGAAACCCTCGGGGCGGTGGAGTGTTCTGTATGTATGTTGGAATTGTGAAAGTTATTTATTTCATAGGAACAATCGGATTATGCCGAAATAAAAAAGGAGGAATTTATTAATGAAAAAGCGTAGAATAGTTGCTTTTGCACTTGCTGCAACTATGGTTTTTTCCAGCTTTTCATCTGTCACATTTGCTGATGAAACAGTAGTTTCACCTGCGGCTGTTGAAGCAACGGCTGAAGACGTGACAGAGACTGACGCTGCCGATGATGCGGTTTCGGACTCTGCTCTTACGGCTAATGCTGCAGCTACATATATGGTTGGCGGTATGGAAACAAACGTTGCTGAAGACGGCGAGTGGAAAGCAACAGTTACCGGTGACGCAGGCGCACAGGAAAGAGTAAGCGGCTTGCAGACACACAAAAGCGGTATTCCATATTATTCAGTTATTGAAAACGATGATGATACAGTAAAAATGAGTATGGGTATTATTGATGACAATAACAAGAATCTGGAATCTGTAGGTAAAATCTCAAGCACATCTGATGGTCTTACACTGTATTATAAGGAACTTAAGGCCTCAGACAATTTTGAATTATCTGCTACTGCTAAGGTTAAAAAATTAATTAACACCAATAATCAGGTTACTTTCGGTCTTGTAATAAGGGATGAAATACAGCCAATGATCAATTATTCTTCTGACAGTGATATGGTTGTTGCCGGTCCTTTAATGATGAACAATATAGGAAAGACTAATGGTCTTACCAAGGGTTTTTACAGAACAAATGGTACCCTTGTGACTGCTGAGTCAAATACAGATCTCCTTAATGAAGTTCAGACCAGACCTGAAATCGGAGATGTTATTGATCTTAAAATCAAAAAGAACGGTAATGTAATCACACTTTATTATGGTGATCAGGAGCCTGTTGTGCTTTTTGATAAGCTTTCATTTACTGATGACATATATGCAGGTTTGTGTGTTGTAAGAAATGCGGAGATTGAATTCTCAAATATAAGCTTCAATAAGATTGAAGACAAGTACACATCTATTAATATAGTTAGCGAGCCTGATAAGACATTGTATATTTTAGGCGATGACCTTGATACTACAGGCCTTCGTGTTGAGGGTACTCTTCCCGATGGCTCTAAGGAATATCTTAGTGCGGATCAGTACGATGTAGTTGGTTATAATGAAAACAAGAACAATGCAGGTAACTATTCCGTTTCCGTAGTATGCGGAAGCTGTGTTGATACATTTGATGTAAGTGTTGAGCCTCTTATGGTTACCAGCATTAAGGTTACTTATCCTACAGCTAAGAATGTATTCTACACAGGTTCCAAGTTCAGCAGAGTTGGTCTTGTTGTTACCGCTGAGTATAACAATGGCAAAAAGGAAACACTTGATGCTGACAAGTACATTTTAAAGATGGACGGTGAGGTTATTGACGATTCCGTTTACTTTACGGATGATATGGTTGGTAACAAGACAATCACTGTAGAGTATACTGATCAGGATCCTAATATCCTTCCTAATGGAAAGAGTGATTCATTTAATATTAAGATTGAAAAGGCGGAGATTGCAAGCCTTTACCTGGCTTCATTGCCTGCTAAGACAACTTATTACTTAAATGATGAGTTTGAAAGTGCCGGTATGGTTGTAAGAGCAGAATACAATCTTGGCGAAACCTCAAAGTATCAGGCACTCCTTGAAAGCGAGTATACCGTTGAGGGCTTTGACAGTAGCAAGCCTGCGGATAAGCAGACCTTGACTGTAGTACTTAAAAAAGATCCTACCATAACAGTAAGCTTTGATATTACTGTTAAGGAAAGACATGCGGTTGCTACTCAGCTTACAACTTATCCAAGAACTACTTTCCATGTTGGAGAGCAGTACGATGCTAAGGGCATGGTAGCTTCCAAGATTTATGACAATGAAGATATTGAGGAAATGGATAATAGTATTTACTACTATTTTGATGGCAGCAGATACTATACAACAGAAGAGCCATATGACGATGCTGTAGCTGAAGCTGACGGTACTTATACTATCGACAGTGCATTTATGACAAATGCAGAAACAGCTCCTGACTACTATATTGATCTTTCTGATTATGATAACAGCAAGGTAGGAAATACACAGGTGTCTATCGTATTCAGAGATTTTGATACTACCGTATTGAACATTACTATTGAGGAAAAGGTGAGCTATATTTGGAAGCCTGCTATCTTTGGCTCATCGTCAATGGGCTTCCCTACAAATGACCCTCCTACAGGTCCTGCCGAGATTTACGTAAACGGCACTATGGTAGACTCAAATACATATGATCAGTCTATCGGTTTTATGGAAAACGGTAAGCTGACAAATGTAAATAATGTAAGAATTAACGCTTGGGATAAGGCAGGTAAAACCTCAACAGGTGTAGATGGTCTTGCCTATTACTACACAAGGGTTAGTCCGGACAACAACTTTACATTGTCTGCTGATATTCAAATTAACAGATATATTGTTGACCCTGATGACCCTGATGATCAGGTTGAGCTTGCAAAGACAAAGGCTGAAGCTGAAGAACTTCTCGGACGTACAATCACCATGGAAGAGGCAATTGATATGTCTCGTGACGGTCAGGAAAACTTCGGTCTCCAGGCAATGGATGCAATTTCACTCTTTGCTAAGGATGGTCTTGGTGACGACAACCTTATTACAGCCGATGCAAATAATGCGCAGCTTGATAAGTATGGCGAGCCTATCAATATTTGGGAGGCTTACCTTAAGGGTATGACTGCTGTGGATTACAGAGGTGACAGCAGAAAGGTTAACTTTGAAAACGTAGCAGGTGGCTTTGCATCAAACCTTGTTCTTGCAGGCGGCTATAGCGGCGCTACCTATTCAAGAGATATTACCTCTACCAGCTATTATAAGAACACCCACCTTAACAGAATTAACCTTATGGTTAAAAAGGGTATTACCGACTACATGACATCTACGGGCGGTAATAGAATGGATCCTTATAATACCACGGATACAGTGCCTTTGAAGAATGAAAAATACAATATTACTCTTCAGAGAATTAACTATGGTTACAAGATTACAACCTATAACTATCAGACAGGTGAAACAAGAAGCAACTATGCTTTCGATACAACCGATGGTCTTCAGGATCTTCTTGTTACGCAGGCTGATAAGGACAATATTTGGGTAGGCTTCTATGCTGCACGTTGGGCAGATATTAATGTTTCTAACATTGAGCTTTATGAGACTTCCATAGCTACTGACCCTGTAATCAGCAACCTTACCGATGAGACTTACTCACCAAAGATTTCCGTTGAGTCAAGCCTTTACACAAGCTCATGTGACTACAACCTTGTTCTTAAGGCAAACAACCGTTCAGGCGGTCTTGTTAACATCAGACAGGGTGATGTAGAGGTATATACGGATATGCCTGTAACAAGAAAGGCTACAAGCTATCCTATTACACTTGAGCCTGATTCAAAAACAGAGTTTACTGTAACATACACTCCAAGCAGAGTTGATAACTGTGTATCCTATGAGCCTGTTGTTGAGAGATTTACCGTAACAAATAAGGCACTGGATGCAGAGCTTGAAAACCTTTATGTAAGCCCTGACGGTTCAGTTAAGACAGGTGACGGTACAAGAGAAAATCCTATCGATCTTGAAAGTGCCATCGGTCTTTGTGAGATGGGACAGAAGATTATTATGCTTGACGGTACTTACAATATAAGCGACAAGATTACCATTCCTTTAACAAATACCGGTACATCTGTTGCAAGAAAGTACCTTGTAGCTGATGAGGGTGCAGAGCCTGTTATTGACCTTCGCAAATTAACCGGCGGTTTCACAATCGCAGGCTATTACTGGGTATTTGACGGTATTACAATTTGTAATGCGGCAGGTAACACCAAAGCATTTGAGCTTGGCGGTAACCATGTAATTGTTGAAAACTGTACTTTCCGTGATAACGGTGATACCGGTCTTCAGATCAGCCGTGTAGACAGTGCTGATTTAATTGAGGATTGGCCCGGCTACAACCTTGTTAAAAACTGTGAGTCCTTTAACAATGCCGACCCATCAAAGAACAATGCGGACGGTTTTGCTGCTAAGCTTACATCAGGCTACGGCAACATCTTTAAGAGCTGTATAGCTCACCATAACGTAGATGATGGTTGGGATCTTTACACTAAGCTTGCTACAGGTGCTATCGGTCCTGTTACTCTTGAGGATTGTGTAGCTTATGCACAGGGTTATGAGCTTTATGAGGACGGTACTGACGGTGTTTGGGGCGATCCTGACGGTTGTAACGGTTTCAAGGCAGGCGGTGAGAATATCTCCGTAATGCACTATCTTAAGGATTCCATTACATTTGGCAATATCGGCTCAGGTATTGACTCTAACTTTAACCCTGCGTTAAAGGCCAGAAATGTAATTTCCTATCAGAATCAGAAGTACAATGTAGCGCTTTATTCAGCTCTGCCAAAGGATTACAGCTATGATATGAAGGGTGTTGTTTCCTACGAGGGACGCAGAGCTGACAGAATAGGTACTTTAAGCTACAACGAAAACATTACCTATACAAACGGTGATGGCAATGACAGTATCCCTGCTCTCCTTAACCCAACAAACTACTTCATCTATGGTTTTAATGACCCTGATGAGGAGAATAAGGACACTATTAACTATAAGAATCAGGAGTGCTGGACTAATGAAGATGTATTTAATTCACACTTCGGATTTAAGAACTATGTTGAAAGCGGTTCTAAGCTTACCTATGAAACATTAAAGGCTCTTGCAAATGGCGAGTATGATCTTAACTCTTACAACAGTGAGCTTGATAAGATGGATGACAGCTTCTTCAAGAGTGTTGACAGCAGTACTGTACTTACAAACGGTCGTTACAGCAAAGATGCCGACGGCAACTGGATTATGGGTGACTTCCTTGCACGTACAACACCTTATGTGCATGCTGCAGAGGATTTAGTGGATTACAGTGAGGTTGAAATACCTGAGGAAACTGAGACCACAACAAGTACTCCTGTTTCTACGGAAACAACTACCAAGAGCAGCAGCTCTTCAAACGGTGGCGGTTCTTCAAGCAGTAGCGGCGGCAGCGGTTCTTCAAGCCATAAGGCTTCAGGCATTGCTTCTGAAACTACTACAGCTAAGGAAGAGACTACTGAGCGTACAACAGTAACAGCCAAGAGTTTTGTAACACCTAGCGGTGTTGTAATTACTCCTCCTGTTAACAGTGGTATCAAGGCTAACTTTACTGATATAGCAAGCCGTGCTTGGGCTGTTGAGTCAATCAATAAGCTTGCGGCAGCAGGTATTGTAAGCGGTGTAA
>CALIRN010000197.1 GCA_938042265.1 uncultured Eubacteriaceae bacterium | reverse complement strand
ATTTGGAAAATATTTTAAAGTAGGATAAAGTGAAATTTTATCAGACAATCTTTTTGTGCCATTTATCACGTTTATTTTTTCTCCCATTTCTTCATATTCCTTAATATAATTATCTTTGTTTAATTCAACAAATTCATTTGGATCGTCAACTCCTTCAACCTCAATCAACACATAGTGCACATTACCTCCCCACGACCTTGTGCTTATACCGGCAATTACCGCATTTTCAGGCATAACAATATGGCAAGCCTGTATTATATCCTGCTCGCACTCCTTGCTAATGGGTTTTCTTTCATTTTTAGTCAAACCTCCTAAAAAAACACCACCTATATAATAATAGAAAAAAAATAAAACTATAAATAAAGCAACTAAAACCTTTAAAGTTGATTTTATAAATTTTTTTAGTTTCATTGTATACACCCTCTTTTCAAGAATAATAAGTTTCATCCAAATAATCACCTGACAAGCGTATCGGAGTATAGTCTACTTCTTGTGTACCCTTTTCCCATGAAATATTTATCGAATATTCACCAATGATTTTGTATTCCTTTGCTAATCCACATTCATGCAAGTCATGTGCCCAAATATTAAAATCATCATCTTTTAAATTTGAATCCCAGTGCACCGGAAATTCATAGGTATCAATAAGGTAATATTTTATTTTTGCATGATACACTCCATTATTTAATGATACTTTACCTGTCATGCCACCCAAGGCTTCACCAATCGCATACCCCCAATTTGCTGCAAGGGAATCATCATATCCCTTACCAGCTATATGATTTTGACAGTTAATTGCTTTGTAGCAGGCAACCTTAAAATCATTACCGCCACTTGTAGAAATATAAGCCTCACCATCGTTAACCACAATTTCCTCAGCGGCACTTTTAAATTGCTGAACGTTATAGACCATATGCTCATAATTATTTTTTTGTGAATATATTATTCCTGCCATATCATCGTTATCCAAATAATAAATATTGCCTGTATTACCAAGATAATGACTTAGCATTTTAGAAAAATTAACAGCACTAATCTCTTCATAATTATCTATACCCATATTATCTGCACTTATTCTATCGATAGTAAATTGTACCCAAGGAGTTATATATGCAGCATTTAATACACCGGACAGAGCTGTCCACTTAGCAGCATCTGCAGGAGTTGCTAACCTCTTAAAATAGCATTCTTGACCTTTTTCATAATGTCTATCAACAAATTCAACACTTGGCACATAGTCAAAGCTGTCCACAAGCATAAATCTTTTATCAAAATGCTTGTATGGCTCAGGGTCTTTGTCATCACTTAACTTATCATTATCACTATCAACCGCAGTAGGATTTGAACTTAACAAAAAATATCCTTTATCAGCATTATATTTTGTTATTTCTTCTCCGTCTTTAAGACTATCTCCATCCGTATCCGAATTATTTACTTTTGTATATATCACCTGTCCGTTTGCAATTCTCATACCTGTGGTTTCATATATATCATACAACCCGTCATTGTCATTATCCGTAATATCCGTTTTTCCGTCATAAAGAAGAATTGTTTCGTATATATTGTGCCCTACGCCACAACCTGTTTTTACATCACCTCTTTTGGGCCATTTTACCACGCCGTCCGCCAAATTGTCATATGTATAAAGAAATGTCCAGCCACCAGTACATGGTCCGGGATACCAATCCTCATCCCTTCCATCAACTCTGTAAAATTCCTTATCCGATACAAACAGACTGCTGCACATAAACTCAGAACCGTCGTTAAGCTCAATAAAATAGTCTATTATTCTTGCATACAGCACATCCTGCTCGAGAAGCTTCAGCACATCATTCAATTCTTCTGTATTCTCAGTACCAAAGTGCTCTCCAAGCTCCTTATAAAGCTGTTGCGGCGTCAAAATCAAGCCGTTCCATGAAGAGTTTTTTTGCACTGCATTTTCAGGCAGATAATCAAATTTTCTCTCCCATGCCTTTCTCCACATATTCAAATCAACCACTGTGTACTCGCTGAAATGAGGTGTAGTCATAACTATTTTATGATTTTTCCTGTCCAGAGTGGTATCCATTACCTCATAAAACTGCTCATCTTCATTATACCACAGAATACCAAGATTTTCAGGCTCCGTATCCAAAAGTGCCTCATCATAGGTAAAGGAAATTTCGGCAGTGTCAAATTCCTGTGAGCAGCTTATATCCATTGGAGCACCTTTTATGCCCACAAGGTCTGTTGACAGCATATTTTTGTTGTACATATTTTCAATATCCACGCAATTTTCAATGCTTCCGCTGACATCAATTGTTACCTCTACTTCTGTAATGCCCTTCAATTCTTCACATTGAATTTCATTTTTCAGTGATTGCCTTATTTTTTCGTCACAGTCCTGTACGCCGTCATTGTCGGTATCTGTCTTATTAGGGTCTAAGCCAAGCAGGATTTCATCACCGTCAGGCAAGCCGTCACCATCGGTGTCATATTTGAGAGGGTCTGTATTGTATGCATAAAGCTCATCATAGTCGGTTAAGCCATCACTGTCCGTATCGGCATCAGATGGATTTGTACCGAGGGTGATTTCCTCTCCGTTTGTAAGTCCATCCCCGTCAGCATCCTCATCTATATCGCATATTCCATTATCATCTGTATCGTATTTTAACGGATTTGTTCCTGTAAGTGCTAATTCATCATAATCACTTAAGCCGTCATCATCTGTATCGGGCTTGTTTATATCGGTTTCTATTATTTCTTCAAGCCAGTCGGGCAGCATATCCCCGTCAGTGTCTTTTTCATAATCAATATCTTCTTCTGTGTCGGGATTGCTTGTTTCCGTTAAATTTCCTGTATGAAGCAGTTTATAATTTTTCGGTTCATTTTCGGATAGACCGCCGTTTCCGTTAAACCCAAAGCTGACACTTCCATTCGCAGGAATAACTGAATTATATTCTGCATTAGAAACACAATAGGTATTTCCTGTATGTTCTTTAATTATGGCATTCCATATACTTTCAATTTCTCGGTCAAAATCAAAGGTTAAATGCCATGCCTTCATAGGCTTATCGGTGTTATTCGTAATTGTAATCTGTGCTGAATATCCGCTGCCCCAATCGCTTAAAAGGGTATATTCAACAGAATAGCTTTCATTATCGGCATCAGTCTTACCTGCTACAAGGCTTATATTTTGCGGACTTATAATTTCTTTATTGAAAGTGGCAGTAAAACCAAAGGCAACGCTTTCACCTGAGTGAATATTTATTGAGTTATTTCCTCCTGTGTTTTTTATGTTATATATTGCTCCATCGTGTGATACGATAGTGGCATTCCAAATATTTGTTATTTCCTGCGGAAATTCCATTTGTATCTGCCAATTTT
>CALIRN010000196.1 GCA_938042265.1 uncultured Eubacteriaceae bacterium | reverse complement strand
TACCTGAGTTTATTGTAAGATTACCCATTGAGGTATAATTATCGCTGCTGCCTATAGAATGGCTGCCGCCTATGCCCACTGCTCCTGTTGCATAAAGGGTTGCATTGGGATATTGCTCATCAGCTTCAATAATGAGCGTTTCACCCATAGGGATATTTATTGCTGCCATTCCTTTGCCTGTTTGAAGCATTTCCGATGTTTCTATAGCCTTTACTGTGTTTGTTCCCTCTGAAATCAGCAATTTTGCACCATTCGTAGTGTCTGCACACGTTATCGGCGATGCTGTGCCTGCCGATTGACTTGTTATACTAACATTTTGCAGCTTTACGGTAATATCTCCGGATATGGTTATGGTATGGTTAAAAGCTTCATTTGTACCTGTTATTACACTATCCTCGGTTATAGTCTTATCTGCCGTCAGTTCAGATACATCTACCGTTTCTCCATAGGCAGTTCCCCCACACAAAAGCATACCTGTGCACACTGCGGAGAATATCAGAGCCTTGCTTTTGAATTTCTTCATTTTGTTTCCTCCTTTTGGTTAAAACATTTTTATGACGTAATTATACATTAATATATAAATTTTGTCAAAATTTATATATTATATAATAAGTTTTTTACACTTCAGTTTGCAAAATAAAAACCGAATATGGTACAATAAACACATACGTTCTTTACTTTTCAGGCCGCAGAAAAATTGTTGCGGCTTTTTTTGAACCTTTTTTCAACTCTCTGCCTCTTATATACAGATGCATCTAAAGGAGGTAAAAATGAACGAGGAAATACTAATACCCAAAATACTGGCAGGTGACGAGGACGCCTTTGCATCGCTTTACAAACAATATTCCGTAAAGGCATACCGCACCGCCCTGCTTATAACAGGCAATGTACAGACTGCCGAGGATACGGTACAGGAAACCTTTGTTCAATGCTGCCGTACGCTAAAGAAATTAAAAAGTCCCAAAGCCTTCGGCTCATACTTTTACCGCACATTGACACGTACTGCATGGAAATTATCCACAAAGGACAGACTTAACCTGCCGTTAGAGGACTCAATCCTTGCAGATACAAGTGTCGAGAATAAAAGCTATAGCGAGCTTTACGCGGCAGTTGCCTCCCTTGACACAAAGCTGCGCACAACGATAATACTGTTTTACTTCAATGATATGTCCATTAAGGATATTGCAAGGATAACGGGCACTTTGGAGGGCACGGTAAAATCCAGACTGCACACGGCTAGAGGAAAGCTTTCACAAATTTTAAAGAAGGAGGATTACTATGGATAATAAAATTAAAGAAGGGTTAAACCGAATAGTGTCCAATTATTCCCCTTCAGACAAGGTTTATGACAACATTGTGAACGAATTAAAAGGAGAGAGTTATATGAAGAAAAAAATAAATATCAAAAAATTTGCGGTATGCTTTGCCGCAGCAGCCATGCTTTTGACAACAGGCGTAGTTGCAAGCCAGTTTGCCTCTTACAGCTGGGGCAGTTCAAGCTTAACAGATAAAATCGACCACGCTCCAAGCAAGGATGAGGTTGCGGCAGAGGTTGATTATGAGCCAAAATACGCTCAGCAGATAGGCGACTATACTCTTGTTTCCGCTCAGCCGGGTGTAGGCGGCACTTCCGATGAAAATCATAACAGACTTTCCGAAGTTAAGGACATTAACTTTAACTATGAAAAGGACGGCAAAAAAATTACATTGTTTACCGAAAGTAATCCCGCAAAGCCATTTAAACCATCCAAAGCTTCCGTAAATGCAGGAGAGGTAAACGGCATAACTCTTTATTACAGCAAAACCGTAAATAAATTTCTGCCCGGCAATATGGAAAGCGAATATAAGCCTACCGAAGAGGAAAAAAGGCAAATGGAAGAAGGCACACTCAATATTGCCTACGGCTCATCAGAGGTAGAAATTATGACCTCAGAATATCTTGCATGGGAAGAGGACGGCATACATTACGGACTTTTAACAATGGATAATGAGCTTGGACAGGATACACTTGCAGCTATGGCTGAGGATATTATAAATTCCTGAACAAAAGAAGGGGCAGAAATGCCCCTTCTTAATTTACAGCTTTCTGTAAACCGTAAAATACATTGTAACAAAACAGGCAAGCCCACCAATAAAATTCGATACAGGCTCAGCAAGAAATACCCCATAAGCACCAATTGCATCAATCAAAGGCAAAATGTACGTAAGTGGTATTACAATAAGCACCTTTCTTAAAAGGGAAAAGAATACCGCTTTTTTTGACTTTCCAAGTGCCTGAAATACGGTCTGCCCCGTAAACTGAAACGCCATCATAAAAAAGCCGAAAAAGTAAATGTGCATAGACTTAATGCCTATAGGCAGCAGCACTGCATCCTTATTAAAGCACTGTATAAACTGTGTGGAAAATATCATAATAAACAACCATGCAAGGGTTGTATATACAAGCAGAACAACAGCCATGGCATGTATGGTTTTCTTCACCCTTCGGGGCTTTGCCGCGCCGTAATTAAAGCTTATTATAGGCTGTGAACCGCTGCCGATACCCGACACTCCAAGCTGAGCCACCTCTCTTACCGAATTAATGATTGTCATAGCCGCAATATATATATCTCCTCCATAAACCGACAGATTTTTATTGCAGATAATCTGCACTGCGCCGTTTGTAATCTGCATTGTAAAGCCGGATAAACCAAGCGCGGTTATTTTTTTAACCCTTTCCCCCTTAAGCCTGAAGCAGTTCACCTTAAGCTTTATCTCTGTACGTCTGCCTGCAAGAAAACAGACCGTCCAGACGGAGGCAAGCAGTTGTGATATAACCGTAGCGTATGCAGCACCCCTAACGCCCATATTCAGCTTAAAAATAAATAAAGGATCAAGAATTACATTACACAAAGCACCTATGGACACCGTTGCCATACCTGTTTTTGCAAAGCCCTGTGCGTTTATAAAAAAATTAAGTCCGAGGCTGAGCATAACAAAAACCGTACCCAACATATAAACCGAAATATAATCCGCAGCATAGCCTATGGTTGCCTCACTTGCTCCAAACAGATATAAAAGAGGCTCCTTGAAAATACCTATAACAACACTGATAAACAATCCAAAAATAATCAGCAGCGAAAAGGCATTGCCCATAATCTCCTCTGCCGCCTTATTGTCACCCTTACCTCTTTCTATTGAAAACAAAGGGCCTCCACCCGTACCAACCAAATTTGCAAAGGCTATTGTTACAGTACAAACTGGAAACGCAACACCAAGCCCCGTAAGTGCATTTGTGGCGTCCTCAGGCATTCTGCCTATAAAAATTCTGTCTATAATATTGTATAATACATTGATAAGCTGCGCTATGGTCATTGGCACCGCCAGTCTTACCATGTGAGAGGCTATACTACCCTTTGAAAAATCATTTTTTACTCTGTACATATTAATCACTCCAAAATGTGCTTAATTAAGTTCATATTATACTATATTTTTTAACAGCAAACAAAAGCGGTACAGATTAAATATGTACCGCAAAAATTTATTATTTACTTAACAAACACTCTCCTGCAGGACAAAGCCGTTAAAGCATAGCCTATAACAAGGTTAAGCGCAAATCCCCCGATAACCTCAGAATCGGTCAGCACCTCAGGCATTATCCACAATACCTCCGTAAAGGAGATTGCATAGCCCTCATCTAATGCCATTTTATAGAATGAAACCGCATAATCCAGACAGTTTGTGGCAAAAATCATAATAACGGTAATAATACCGCACATTATAAGAGTGTTTTTACTTATTTTGCCTCCAAGTATTTTATTCCCCTTCATAGCACCAATCATAATGACATATCCCGCAATACCTGCAATAAATCCAACCTGTCCCAATATAAGCCATAAAATACAACCAGGTATCGCACCCACAGCCGCACCAATCAAACAAAGCACAGGATTTGCCGAAGGCTCCTCAAAGGGTACAGACGAAGAATAATCCGTGCTCTGCTGCCGCAAATCGGGCTGCATTTGCTCCGTTTGCTGTAAATTGTTATCGTTATCCATATTTTATCCCCCTTTAAATTTGGTAAAAAATATTTTATCACGTTATGTAAAAATATGCAATACAATGCAGAAAATTTAAATTATTTACATAATAGCGCCATATTGCATTTATAATTAAAACTTGATATACTGGTTGTATCAGAAAAGAAAGGATATTAACAATGGATACTTTAATTTTTGCGGCAAATTCGGTTTTGCCCATAATACTGGTTATTGTATTAGGCTATCGGCTTAAAAGAATAGGCTTTTACGATGACACCTTTTTGAAAAGCGCAAACAAACTGGTGTTTAATATAGCAATCCCCGCCTATCTGTTTTTCAATGTATATACCATTGAAAGCTTTAAAACAGTAAACTGGGGCATAGTACTTTACTGTATAATACTCATCCTTGCAATTTATTTTACAAGTATGGTATGCACCTTTATTTTCACTAAGGACAGAGGAAAAAGAGGCGTGCTTATACAGTGTGCCTTTCGTTCAAACTTTGCAATTATCGGCCTTACTCTTGCCGACTCCATAGGCGGCAGTGAGGCTGTAGGTATTGCGGCAGTACTTTCCGCCTTCAGCATACCGCTTTTTAATGTACTTGCGGTTATCACACTTTCAATCTTCGGTAAAAACAAAAACGGCAAGCCAACCGTTAAAAGCATTTTTATCTCCATCGCAAAAAATCCGCTTATAATCGGTGTTGTACTGGCTCTGATATGTCTTGTCATACGTAATATGGAGCCTGTAAACGCTGCCGGCGAGCCTGTTTTTACAATAAAAAACAATATTCCGTTCCTCTATAAGGCAATTGACAATGTAAGCAGTATTGCTTCACCTCTGGCGCTTATTGTACTTGGCGGTCAGTTTACCTTTTCCGCCGTACGTTCACTTGCAAAGGAGATTGCCTACGGTACCGTTTGGAGGCTTGCTATTGCTCCGTTTTTTGCAATAGCGCTTATTGCCATACTTTCAAAGGCAGGTATTGTTTATGCTGATTCCTCCTGTTACCCTTCATTGATTGCTCTGTTCGGCTCACCTGTTGCCGTCTCCTCTGCGATTATGGCGGAGGCTATGGACTGTGACGGCGAGCTGGCACGTCAGCTTGTGGTATGGACAAGTCTTATATCTATTGTAACTGTATTTTTGACAATTGTGCTTCTGAAAAGCTTCTCTCTGATTTAGAGTACTGACGTCATTGTTTTAACAAAAAATCCGAGAACTGCGCGCTCGGATTTTTTTAACATACGGCAACAATCTTTTCGTGTCATTTGCTAAGATTAATTATGGAGACATTTCCGTACAATATCAGTCGTTTTCAATAATCTTCCTAAAAAAATCGT
>CALIRN010000195.1 GCA_938042265.1 uncultured Eubacteriaceae bacterium | reverse complement strand
TATATACCCTCGTTTTCCGGGTCAAGTCCATAGGCGTTTATTACCTCTTCAGCAGTACTGTTGGGCTTTGAAGCAGTATCATACAAGCCTGCCGTACGTATGCCCTTTTCCGTTTCAAGATATTCACGGCTACCTGTATAGCTTATGAGACTTGTATACTCAATTTGTTTATCTGTAGACTCTCCGTCCACGAATTCCGACTGAGTATTATAGCTGATAGTATCAATACCCTCAAAGTAATCTGCAAAATTTTCCATACTTTCATAAACATAGCTTTTCTCCATACCAAGCCATATTACCGCATCTTTAGTCTTATCCTTATCCGCAAACAGTACAAAATCATCCCGTGAAAATTCAACTGTATAATTGCTTTCACTTTCATTACCACTGCTTATTTCTGTAGCAGCTTCCGATATGGGTTCAATTTCCCTCTCAGCAGAAGATCTGCATCCACACAGAACCAATACAGAAAATAAAATGCAAAATATCTTTTTCATAATTACCTCCGCCAATTTATAGTCAACACTTATATTTTAGCATAAAAAAGAGCTATTGTAAACTAATACAATAGCTCTGAAATATTTTATTTTACTTGCTGATATCCATTGATTGAGTCATAAACTTATCATGGATAGCAACAGCTGCTCTGTCAGCATCCTTCTCGTCAACAAGAAGTGAAATCTTAATTTCGGAGGTAGAAATCATATTTATATTAACACCTGCATCATATGTTGCCTCAAAAAGCATTGATGCAACACCTGCATTTGTAGCCATACCTGCACCAACAATGGATACTTTTGCAACATCTGAGTTATGGCTCATATGGTCAAATCCAAGGCGTGCCTGATTTGTATCAAGTACCTCAAGAGCAGTCTCAAGGTCCTCCTGTGCTACCGTAAAGCTTATGTCCTTTGTATTGCCACGTCCAATAGACTGTAAGATAATATCAACGCTAACCTTTTCCTTACTTAAAAGAGAGAATATCTTAAAGGCTGTACCCGGCTCATCCTTAAGACCTACAAGAGAAATTCTTGCCACGTCCTTATCAACTGCAACACCGTTTACCAACATTTTTTCCACTTTAGTTTCCTCCTTAACAATTGTACCCTCTGCATCTGTCATACTTGAGCGCACTACTAAATTTACGTTATATTTTTTAGCCAATTCTACAGAACGGTTATGAAGCACCTTTGCACCTAAACTGGCAAGCTCCAGCATTTCATCATAAGTAATCTCATCAAGCTTATAAGCTGACTTAACAACTCTCGGATCGGCTGTGTAAACACCGTCAACATCAGTATATATTTCACAAAGGTCAGCATGAAGCTTTGCCGCAAGGGCAACTGCCGAAGTATCGGAGCCTCCTCTGCCAAGAGTAGTCACGTCAAGATGTCTGTTAACACCCTGAAATCCCGTTATAATTACTATATTCTTCTTTTCAAGTTCATTTGTGATACGCTCTGTGGAAATATCCTTAATCCTTGCATTGCTGTAGGTGGATGTGGAAATAATCTTACACTGGAAAGCATTAAGTGATATTACAGGATAGCCAAGAGCACCTATAGCCATTGCCATAAGGGCAACCGACTGCTGTTCGCCTGTAGCCAGAAGCATATCCATTTCACGCTTTGATGCATGAGGGTTAATCTCACGAGCCTTTTCAATAAGCTCATCTGTAGTATCACCCTGTGCACTTAATACAACTACAACCTTGTTTCCCTCCTTATAGCTGTTTACTATTGTCTGTGCAACATGCTTAATTCTTTCGGCATTTGCAACCGAAGAGCCACCGAACTTTTTTACTATTAACAACTTAGTTTCCTCCTTATATTACCTCTGCTCTACCCTTATTGCGGCAAGTATATCGGTAATGCCGTCACTGTTAAGCAGTCTGTTT
>CALIRN010000194.1 GCA_938042265.1 uncultured Eubacteriaceae bacterium | reverse complement strand
GTATTCAGCTTTGAATAGGGAGTGAAAAGATGTTTATAGACAGAACAAAAGAAATAATAAATCGAATATGGCAAGGTGCAGAGCGTATATCTGATGAGGAATTTTATTCAAGAGAGTTGCAGGCGTGGATTAATTCTCCGCAGAGGCTTAGTCAGATTTGCGGCTACAATTATTATGTTGGCAGACAGGATATACTGCACAAAAAGCGTACCGCCATAGGTGAGGGCGGTGCAACGGTAGAGCTTAAAAATCTGCCAAACAGCAGAGTAATTGACAACAGGTATGCAATTCTTGTAAATCAAAAGGTCAATTATATGCTTGGTAAGCCTCTTACAATACGCACAGACAATAAAAAGTATATGCGGCAGTTAAGAGAGGTTTTTAACAAGGGTTTTATGCGCCTTATGAAAAATACGTTAAGAGAGAGCTTAAACTGTGGTATTGCCTGGCTTTATGTATACCGCAGTGATGATAAAATTGCATTTAAGCTTTTACCAGGTTATGAGATATTGCCGTTCTGGGCAGATAGGGAACATACACAGCTTGACTGTGCCGCAAGGCTTTACAGCATTGTTGTATACGAGGGTAAAAGAGCTAAGAAAAAGCAGAAGGTTGAAATATACAAGCCTGACGGTGTTTATCGTTATGAGGTTGACGGTGGCAGACTTAAGCCAGATATTAACGAGGGAGAGAAGAATAATTTTAAACCGTACATAACAGGCAGCAGTGTAACAAAGTGGGATAAAATTCCGCTTATTGCCTTTAAGTATAATGGTAATGAAACGCCACTAATAAATAAGGTTAAAAGCTTGCAGGACGGCTTGAACGTGCTTTTATCTAACTTTCAGGATTGTATGGAGGAGAATGTAAGAAATACTATCCTTGTTATTAAAAATTATGACGGTGAGGACTTAGGTCGTTTTCGTCAAAACCTTGCGACCTATGGTGCGGTTAAGGTTAAAACAGTTGACGGCTCACAGGGCGGTGTTGAAACGCTTAGTGTTGAGGTTAATGCAGATAATTACAAGGCTATTATTGATATTTTCAAAAAAGCAATTATCGAAAACGGCATGGGCTACGATGCCAAAGATGAAAGGCTGTCGGGCAACCCTAACCAAATGAATATACAAAGTATGTATAGCGATATTGACCTAGACGCAAATGAAATTGAAACGGAATTTCAGTCAGGCTTTGAGGAACTGCTTGGGCTTGTAAACATCTATTTTGCAGATACAGGCAGAGGAAACTATAAAAACGAAAATGTTGATATTATTTTCAACAGGGATATGCTGATTAATGAAAGCGAGGTAATTGATAATTGCCTTAAGAGTATGTCTCTTTTGAGTACTGAAACCATACTTGCACAGCATACATGGGTTGATGATGTACAAAAGGAAATGGAGCGTATTGCAAAGCAGAACAGTGACGGATACGATAACCATTTCCATAAGGACGGTGAGGGTGATGCCGAATAAGGAATACTGGATTGAGCGCCAGATTGACCTACAGAACAGTTTATTTGATAAGGCAGAGAATTACACTGTTGAAATTGAAAAGGGTTATAATGCAGCCATACGTGAGCTTGAAAGACAAATATCGGTATGGTATCAGCGTTTTGCAGATAACAATGCGGTTGATATGGTAACAGCTCAAAGGCTGCTTAATAATAGTGAGCTTGAAGAACTGAAATGGGACGTTAAGGAATACATAAAGCATGGTGAGGAAAATGCAATTGACGGAAGATGGATAAAAGAGCTTGAAAACGCTTCTGCAAGAGTACATATATCACGCCTTGAAGCACTTAAGCTGCAAACAAGGCAGAGTATTGAACAGCTTTACGGCGGCAGGGAACAGAGAGTAAGGGGACTTTTGGGGGATACCTATACAGGCAGCCTTTATGGAACAGGATATGAGCATTTTTGCAGAACGGG
>CALIRN010000193.1 GCA_938042265.1 uncultured Eubacteriaceae bacterium | reverse complement strand
CAATGAACTCGCCTATGGCAATGATTATAGCGGGCGCTCCCATTGCACGGGCTGATTTGAAAAAAGCTGTTGCAAAGCTGAGAGTATATTACATAACAATTTTAAGGCTTTTTGCGGTGCCTCTCGTGTGTGCGGTAGTATTTGCTCCCTTCGGCTTTGAGAAGATAGTGGTTATTACCTCCGTAATTGAGGCGGCATGCCCTGCGGCAGCGTCTGCTACAATGTTTGCAATTAATTATGATAAAAATGCGGTTTATGCTTCGGAGATATTTGCGGTATCAACCATATTGTCGGCTGTAAGTCTGCCTGTTGTAATTTTACTTGCGGAAATGATTACGGGAACCCTCTAGGAGAAAATTATGGTACATTATATGAATTTGAATAAAGAACCATTTGATATGATAGCATCGGGTAAAAAGACCATTGAACTTCGATTGTATGATGAAAAACGCAGAAAGATTAAGGTGGATGATGAAATAGTGTTTACAAGCCTGCCTGATGGAGCAAAGCTTAATACAAGGGTTAAAAAACTTTATGTTTTTGACAGCTTTGAGCATTTGTATGAGTCTTTGCCACTTGATAAATGCGGCTATGAACAGGGTGAGGAGGCATCTCCTGTGGATATGGAGAAGTATTATAGCAGGGAAAGGCAGCAAGCTAATGGTGTTGTGGGAATAGAGCTTGATGTTATTTAACCGACAATATAAGTCCCCGCTTCTTAGGCAGTGGATACTTTCAGAATTTTCGCCGCCGAATTTCTTTTTGGTTCTCCACTTGATATTCAGTGGGAGTGCGAATATCCTTGACTATATAAAATATAAAAAATAATATTTGTTTTCGAATTGCTCAAAATCATTAAGCAATAAAAAAGTATTGAAAATACTGCCTTTTCGTTTGTTATGGTACTTGAAAATATACCGATTTTTTACACTTTGGTGCCAAAATGGTGTCCGAATTTCCTGCGGCAGTATAAAACGATACGGACAGATATAAGAAAGATCCATACTATTCGAGGGCGAAAGCACTCGTTGCTTTTGTCCTCTTGTCTGCCACACTCGTATGGTAGAAAAATTTACAGCTTGATGGTAAAATATATATGATATAAAAATTGATAAACGGGAATTTGAATTTAGCAAAATCTTAGGATGTTACCAACCGTTATAGGGTGGTAATAAAATCCTCAAAAACCTTTGGAAACGAAGGGGTTATCGCGGTTTGCTCGTCTTTTTTATTTGTACACGTGGAGCTATGCATAAAATTGTATCATATAAGGGCAAAAGCAAGGGAAAATGAAGTGATTGTTAGGAGTATGAAAATAAAGCTACAAATAATTTTTGGATGGCTTTGAACGAATTGGTCTGCAACTCTGAAATAATAATTGACAGACCGAAAGGAACTGCACATCCCAGATATCCTAATTTTATATATAAAGTGGATTATTGATATTTGAAAAATACGTCATCCATGGATGGGCAGGAATTGATGTATGAGTTGGAACAGCAAGTGAAAAATGTATAGATGCGATCGTGGTTATTATTGATTTAATAAAGAGAGATTTTGAAATCAAAATACTAATTTCATGTACTGAGGAAGAAAAAGATATTATATATCAAACTCATAATGAAACGCCGTACATGAAGGGGATTTTGATTCGTAGATAAGTAATTTAGAACAGAGTATAAATTGAGGTTTGTGGAGGTGGATTGGTATGACAACTGTGTTTTTTGTGCGTCATGCAGAACCCAATTACGAAAATCATAACGATTCATTACGCGAATTATCTTCCAAAGGTTTGAAAGCCAGAAAAACAGTAACCGCTTTTCTCGCGAATAAAAGAATTCATACAGTATTATCCAGCCCATATAAGAGAGCCGTTGATACGATTAGGGAATTCGCGGATTCCGCGGGACTTGATATCGGACTTGTCGACG
>CALIRN010000192.1 GCA_938042265.1 uncultured Eubacteriaceae bacterium | reverse complement strand
GGAAGTTCATTTCAAACAGGGGGACGGTATCCAGACCGTTGTAACGATTGAGCAGGACGGTAAAAAGGTTGAAATCGAAGCCAGTGGCAACGGTCGTTTAGATGCAGTCAGCAATGCTCTTGCAAAGCATTTCAACAAGCCTTGTGAAATTATGTGCTATGAAGAACATGCTTTAAAAGACGGCTCAGATTCCAGCGCCATTGCTTATGTCGGCATTGAACACGGCGCAAAGGGCAGCTTCGGTATCGGCATCGACCACGATATTATCCGTGCTTCCATTGATGCACTTGAATCAGCAATGAACAGAAGCCTGATTGAAGAATAAAAAATAAAACTACAGGCAGCCACACTGAGCCGATTGTCTTAAAAAGGCGGGCTTTGTGTGGCGGTTTTTATGCGGTAAAAATAAATGGAGAGAATTATGCAGAAAATAATACTGGCATCGGGTTCGCCAAGAAGACGGGAACTCTTGACACAGATTGGAATGCCGTTTGAGGTTATCACAAGTGATGTGAAGGAAGTGACAACAGCCACACAGCCGGATGAGATTGTGAAAGAATTATCAAAGATAAAAGCAGAAGCCGTGGCACAAATCTGTAAGGAAAAGGGAGAATCGTACCGGGATGTGGTGATTCTCGGTGCAGATACGATTGTGTATCACAACGGAAAAGTGCTTGGCAAGCCAAAATCCGAGGAAGATGCGTACTTGATGATTGAAAGTCTTGCAGGAAAAGAGCATTTTGTATATACTGGAGTTACAATACTGACACCGAAGAAGCAGATTTGTTTTGCTGAGGCGGTAACGGTATCGTTATATGAGATGTCCGCGGAAGAAATTAAAAGCTACATTGCGACCGGTGAACCGATGGATAAAGCGGTATTCATGGGCAGATTTGCCGCATTTGTCAAAGGAATCAGCGGCGATTACAATGCAGTTGTGGGACTTCCGGTGGCGAGAGTTTATCAGGAATTAAAAAATGCAGAAGTGCTATGACGGCAGATGAGAAACCGCCTGCGCGGATTTCTCATCGCATCTTTACAACAAGTTACTTAGAAATGAGGATTGAAATGATAAAACTGGTGGCAAGTGACCTTGACGGCACACTTTTGTTAAATGGTGCGCAAAGTGTAGATGAATCTATGTTTGAAACAATCCAGAAACTTTCAGACAGAGGAATTTTATTTGCGCCGGCAAGTGGAAGACAGATGACAAGTTTAAAACGGCTGTTCGCACCGGTGGCGGAAGAACTGGTATATATCAGTGAGAACGGTGCATTGGTTTCCTATAAAGGAAAGACGATTGCAAAGACACCGATGAAGCGGGAACTGGCACTGGATATTATTGAAGATGTGCTGGCACAGGAATACTGTGAAGTGCTGGTATCCGGCGAAAAGACGGCATATATTAAGCCAAAGACCAAAGAATATCACGACAGAATGACAAAGGTGGTCAATTACCATACGACACTGGTGTCGGATTTTTCGGAGATTCAGGAAGACATTTTAAAGGTTGCAGTCTGTGATTTGTCGGGCATTGAACATTCAAAGGAGCATTTTTTCAAGCGCTGGGGAAATGAAGCAGCGGCAGTTGTATCCGGTTCGCTGTATCTGGATTTTATGGATTTAAAGGTCAGCAAAGGCAATGCCATGAAACAGATTCAGCAGTCTATGAATATTTTACCGGAAGAATGTATGGCGTTTGGCGATAATTATAATGATATACCGATGTTAGACAGTGTGGGACATGCCTATGTCATGGAAAAGGCAGTCGATGACATAAAAAAGCACGGTCAGTTTATTACGGCAAATGTTGAATATGCTTTAAAAGATGTATTTCATTTATAGAAGAATTTAAAATCATCACGACAAATATTTTAAAAGGAAACAGGTGAAAAAATTATGGAGCAGTATTTAGAAGAATGTGCAGAAGTATTTTTAAAGGACCAGGGAAAGCTATTTGATGAACCGGTAGCAGAAACGATTGAAGAAGCAAAAGAATTTTTGGAAGACTGCTTTGCACAGGTATTTGAAAATATTTCAGAGGTGCGGGCATATTTAGACGAAGAAGGCATGGACGTATCAGGTGTATCCGATGAAGAACTGGCAGACGAACTGGAGGTATTTGCCATTTCAGACGGCAGATATTTTGTCGTTGAAGCGTAAGCGGTAAAAGCATAAGACAGGACAGAAAGGATACAGCGGAAAATGCATATTACAGTAATCTGTGTTGGCAAGATTAAAGAAAAATTTTATACAGACGCCCTTGCAGAATATCAAAAGCGGCTGTCAAAATACTGCAAGCTGGATATTGTGGAACTGGCAGACGAAAAGACAAAGGAAAATGCCAGCGCGCATGAAGTTGAACTTGTAAAGGCAAAAGAGGGCGAGAGGATTCTTTCGGCAATAAAGGAAGATATGTATGTCATTGCACTTGCGATTGAAGGGAAAATGCTTGACTCCGTGGAATTTTCCAAGAAGCTCGAGAATCTGGGCATTTCAGGCAGCAGTCATGTGGCATTTGTCATTGGCGGCTCTCTGGGACTGGATAAACGCGTTCTGGATCGTGCGGACATGAAACTGAGTTTTTCTAAGATGACATTTCCGCACCAGCTGATGCGCGTAATTCTTTTGGAACAGGTTTACCGTGCATACCGGATTATGACGGGTGCGCCGTATCACAAATAAAGAGCAGATGAAAGACGGATATTCTTAAAAGCAGGAAGCTTTTGGGAATATCTGTTTTTTATAAAAATTTTTTCAAAAATACTTGACTTAAAGTTAAGTTTAACTTGTATGATAAGGCTGTAAAGGTTCGTGAGGAACTGCCGGAACTTAAAAAGTAGTTTTGCTGCGTTTTACACGGGTGTTTGCGCCACAGGCATCACAAATATCCTCTGTGTATAATAAAATCAGTTCCGTCCGCAATTTCTCCGATATTGGAATGGAGGTTCATATGAAGACAACAAACAAAGAAGAATTTGAAAAACAGAATGTATTTGGTATGGGAAATGCCAATACGGCATATGCACAGTATTTTAGCGGTGAATCTTTTTTGAATCCGCTGACAAAGCCGGAAACAGGCGTTTTTCTTGCAAACGTGACATTTGAGCCGGGCTGCAGAAATAACTGGCATATTCATCACAAAGGCGGATAAATTCTTCTTGTAACAGGAGGAAGGGGCTATTACCAGGCGTGGGGCAGTGAGCCAAAAGAGCTTAAGGCAGGTGATGTTGTTAATATTCCTCCTGAGGTGAAGCATTGGCACGGTGCAGCTCCGGACAGCTATTTTCAGCATCTGGCAATAGAGGTACCTGCCGAGGGCGCTTCAAATGAATGGCTGGAGTCTGTATCTGAGGAGGAATATAATAAATTAAAATAATTTTGACAAACAGCCTTTAATATCATATAATTTAAACAATAACAGTTAGTCCTACATCTCTTTAATTGTAGGCGCTTACTGAATTAACAAATAACTTGACTATAGATTACGTGATATTGGAGGCTTTTATTTTGGTTGAAAGATTATACTATAATGATACATATTTAAAGGAATTTGCTGCAAAGGTTGTAAGCTGTGAGCAGATAAAAGAAGGCTTTCAGGTAATATTGGACAAAACGGCATTTTATCCTGAGGGCGGCGGACAGCCCTGTGACATTGGTACAATTAACGGTAATGTAAAGGTGCTTGATGTTCAGGAAAAGGGTGCGGATATTATTCACTTGACGGATAAGGCTGTAGAGGAGGGAAGCACCGTAACAGGTGAAATAGACTGGGAGCGCCGTTTTGACCTTATGCAGCAGCATTCGGGTGAACATATTGTCAGTGGCTTTATTCACGAAAAATACGGTTATAATAATGTCGGTTTTCATATGGGCGGTGAAATGATTACAGTTGACCTTGACGGTGATATTGATTTAGAGGGTCTGGCTGAGATAGAAAGTAAAGTCAATAGCTATATATGGACCGACATTCCTGTTGAGGAGCTTCATCCCACAGAGGAGGAGCTGAAAAAGCTTGACTACCGCAGTAAAAAGGAACTGACAGGCGATGTGCGTATAATCCGTTTTCCCGGAGCTGATACCTGTGCCTGCTGCGGTACCCATGTAAAGAGAAGCGGTGAAATTGGTCTTGTAAAGCTGGTTTCCTGTCAGAAATTTCATGAGGGTGTGCGTATTGAAATGCTTTGTGGTAAGCGTGCAATGGAATATCTTAATGCGGTAAATAATGAAAACTATAAAATCTCAACTATGCTTTCCGCAAAGGTGAGAGAAACATCTAAGGCTGTTGAGAGAGTAATGAATGAGACTCAGAGCCTTAAAATGAAAATTTCAGAGCTTGAAGAAAGTATGCTGAACGATATTGCAAAGGACTATACAGGAAGGGATTTTGTACTTATCAATAAATCAGGTCTTACGCCTGACAACGTAAGAAAGCTGACTGTACGGCTTATTGAGCAGAATACGGGTGTTTGTGCGGTATTCTCAGGGGATAATGAACAGGGCTATAAGTATGCAATAGGGCATAAAAACGGCGATCTTAAGGAGCTTGTAAAGCAGATGAATACTTCGCTTAACGGCAGAGGCGGCGGCAAGCCTTTTTTTGCACAGGGCTCTGTTGCTTGCACTGATGAAGATATTGAAAGGTTTTTTGCGGATAACAATATGCTATAATTTGTCTGTTTATTATAGGATAAAAGTATATAATTTGATATTGACTTTTTTTGACAATGGTAGTAGTATGTTCTCGAATAAAATTAATGACAAGGCTTAAGGCCTTGACACACATTAAGGAGGAAAATTCCATGAAGAAGTTAACTAAGGTTTTAATGGGTGTTATGGTATTGACAGCTCTTATGAGTGCTGTTGGATGCGGTTCAGCAGAATCTGCTGGTGAGGGTACGGCTGCAGAGGCTACTACTCAGGCTTAATTTAAAAGTTTTAGCTAACAGGGCGCTTTCGTATAATGGAAGCGTCCTTTTTGAGTCGTTAAAAAAAATTAATAAACTCAGGCTTTACAATAGTTACTTTGAGGGTTAAAATAATGATTGTAATTAAATTTTTGGAGGATTAATATGAAAAAGAAATTATTGGCTCTTTTAGCTGTTATTGCGCTTACAGGTTGCGGCGGAACCGAAAGCGGCAGTGAAGGAAAAAGTGAAATTTCAATTGAAAGCGGAGAGAGTGCAGCGGAGGCAACAACCCAATCCGGAGAAAAGGACAGTATACTTGGTGTTGCAGAAGATAACTATATAGACTACAATCAGGTTTGCGCCAATATAATTATTGACGGGACAACCTATGCAATGCCATTTACTTATGATGATATTAAAAAAAATTATGACTGTACCGAAGCAAAAAAGGCAACCTCAGAGGGGTATTATATGGCGTCGCTGGAAAACAGTAAGGGTAAAAAGCTTGTAGTTGAAATTAAGGATACGGAAACCAACGGAGAGGATTTAAACGATAAGCCTATTACAAGTATTATGGTAAGCGGTTATACAAATGATTTGGACGGTACCTATTATTATGATGATTTAGAGGAAAACGCTGCCGATATAAGCTTTAACGGTGTAAGACTGGGTATGACTTTACAGGAACTTCAAAAGGCATGGGGCGGTGCCGATATGTATCAGGATCAGGAAACAAAGGGTACAGCCCATACCTATATGTCAAGTGATCGCAAAATGACAGTGCAGGTTATGGTTGATAAGGAAAATAAGGTTTACAGTATTGCGCTTGTAAACCACAGGATTTAAGCGCCTTTTGTATAATAGGGCTTGTATGGGTTGAGGATATTGAAATTAATATAAAGATTGGCAGTATAGGTGTAGGCTTTATGTTTATGATGCATTATTGATTTTTACCATAAAATAGTTTTTTAATGAAACCTGATGACGTATAACCGTATTTTCCCGTATTGCTATATAGCCTCTTTTTTTAAAAAAACTTTTGCTGTTGCAGAGGCATAAACAGTAAATTTATTTGAGTTAATTTTAACTTCAAGGGCATTGCACAAGGCTGTGGCAATGCCTTTTTCTTATAGTATTTATGGACATAAAGCTTGTCAAGATAACCGTTGTAATCCATATCGGCAAAGCCAGCAATTATGTTATCAATAATTGCAACCAGTGTATAATGCTTCATAAAGGACTTGTTCCATGTTTCAAGGTCAACATTGCTGTCAGCCCAGGCATTGATCTGCTCAGGGCTGTAGTCTGCAATGTTTACACAATGTACTGTATTATAAAACAGTTCTGCAAGCTCCGCACAGTCCTCAGGGATGTATTGTCTTATTATCATAAAAAGCTTTCTCCCTTAATATCTGCGTTTATACCCAAATATTTGGCTATGCTTGCGGCAATATCGGCATATGTGGGGCGTGTGCCTATATTTATTTTTGGCAGATTGCCACAGCCCAGTAAAAATATATATTCCCTTGAATGATCAGTTGAGGGTGTGGTAGGATCACAGCCATGGTCAGCAGTTATGAAAAGTATATCGTCCTTTTTCATGGACGAAACGATTTCTGGCAGTTTACTGTCAAAGTATTCCAATGCGGCGGCAAAGCCCTTTATATCGTTGCGGTGTCCGTAAAGCATATCCGTATCAACGAGGTTTGTAAAAATCAGTCCGCCGAAATCCTCCTGCAGATATTTTATGGTCTGGGCTATTCCAGCTGCATTGTTGGTGGTATGCACCGATTTGGTTATGCCTCTCATTGCAAAAATATCTTCAATTTTACCTACGCAGGCACATTCAAGCCCTGCGTCCTTTACGGCATCGAGGAGCGTAGCATCTGACGGCTCAAGAGAAAAATCCCTGCGTCTTTCGGTACGGGTGTAATTGCCGCTTGTACCGATAAAAGGTCTTGCAATTACTCTGCCTACATTAAGCATTTTACGTGCGATTTTGCAATAGTCATAAAGGTCTTCCACCGGTATTATATCCTCGTGTGCAGCTATCTGAAATACACTGTCGGCAGAGGTGTAAACAATGGGGCAGCCTGTTCTTACGTGCTCGTCGCCAAGATCATTTATAATTTGTGTGCCTGACGCAACACAGTTGCCGATTATTTTTCTGCCGATTGCCGTTTCAAAGGGTATAATTATATCCTCGCCAAAACCCTTTGGATAGGTTGGAAAGGGCTTATCAAGCCATACTCCGCTAATTTCCCAGTGACCTGTTGTGGTGTCCTTGCCTGCGGAATGCTCGGCAAGTCTGCCGTACATACCCTGCGGAGCTTTTTCTGTGCCGAAAATATCAGCACCCTCAATATTGCCAAGCCCAAGCCTGCACATATTGGGCAGGCTTATTTCGGGCAAAGCCTTTTTAAGATTTACAAGGGTATTGCTGCCCTCATCACCGTATTTTGCGGCGTCAGGCAACTCGCCTATTCCAACTCCGTCAAGTACAATTATTGTTGCTCGTTTCATTTTATAACCTCCAATATGGACGGCAGCGGTTCTGTCTGTTTGTGTGATATTTCAAGTGAGGACAGTAAAATATCTGCTGCCATGCGGCATTGTTCATAGCTGTCAGCAAA
>CALIRN010000191.1 GCA_938042265.1 uncultured Eubacteriaceae bacterium | reverse complement strand
CAGCGTGATGGGCTCGGATCACTGTCCTGTTGAGCTTGAAATGAGGTAAGTATATGTACAAAAAAATTAACCCTGTTGAGGCAAAGGCTATTATGGATAAGGGCGGTGACATTATTGTGGATGTGCGTGAAACCGACGAGCTTGAGGAGGGATATATTGACGGCAGTATACTTGTGCCCTTAAGTGATTTTGACAATCAGGCTTTAAAGCTGCTTAAGGATAAAAATGCGGAGTATCTTGTGTACTGCCGCAGCGGCAGGCGCAGTGCCATAGCTGCCAAAAGGCTTATTGAGCTTGGCTATAAAAATGTACTGGATTTTGGCGGTATAATTGACTGGCCTTTTGAGATAGTAATGTGAGGTGACAGCTTTGGTATATGAAACCTATAATGAGGAGGAAACCCGAAAAATAGGCGAAATGCTTGGAGAGAAAGCAAAGCAGGGACAGATTTACTGTCTTAACGGCGACCTTGGTACAGGCAAAACAGTATTTACAAAGGGCTTCGCCTTGGGACTTGGCATAACGGAGCATATTACAAGCCCTACCTTTACAATAATCAATGTGTATGAGGGCAGGCTTAGTTTTTATCACTTTGATGTGTACCGTATTGAGGAGCCTGAGGAGCTTTACGAGCTTGGCTATGAGGAATATTTTTTTGGTGACGGCGTGTGCCTTATTGAGTGGGCGGAACTGATAAAAGAACTTTTACCTAAAAATGTTATAAATATCAATATTGCAAAGGACCTTGAAAAGGGCTTGGATTACAGAAAAATTGAGGTGTTATAATGAAAATACTCTCACTTGATACCACAGGGCTTGTTGCAGGCTGCGCTGTGGTTGATAATGATAAAACCATTGCGGAATTTACTACCAATTATAAAAAAACTCATTCACAGACTCTTATGCCGATGATAGAGAATATGTGCAGATTAATTGAGCTGAACTTATCTGCGGTTGATTATATTGCCTGTGCTTGCGGTCCCGGCTCCTTTACGGGTTTAAGGATAGGTGCAGCAACAGCAAAGGGACTTGCTCACGGACTTAATAAAAAAATAATTCCCATACCTACTCTTGATGCTCTTGCATATAATATAACAGGCAGCAGCGTACCTGTAGTGCCTATTATGGATGCAAGGCGAAATCAGGTATATTCTGCTGTTTACGATACTTCTCAGGGGCTGGAGCCGTTAAGCGAGTTTATGGCCTGTGATATAAATGAGCTACTGAAGTTTGTTGTTTCCATAAGTGACAGAGCCGTATTTTTAGGTGATGGTGTGCCAGTATTTAAGGATACAATTAAGGAGTTTAACAGCGGATTTACCTTTGCTCCTGTCTGCTGCAATATGCAGAGAGCCGCCTGTACAGGTGCCCTTGCCCTTGAAAGAACGGCTGATGCCGTTAATTGTGATGATTTTGAAATTATATATCTGAGAAAATCTCAGGCAGAACGTGAAAGAGATGAACAGTTACGAGGTAATATATGATTGAAGTAGTTGAAATGACAGCGGAGCACCTTGACGCAATTATGGATATTGAAAAGCAGTGCTTTGCAATACCATGGACGCGTAAATCAATGGAGGGTGAGCTTAACAGAGTTGCAAGGGGAATGGCATATTATTATGTTGGCCTTGCAGATGGTCAAATTGCAGGCTACGGAGGTATGTGGCACGTAGTAACCGAGGGACATATAACAAATATTGCCATAGATGAAAAGTACAGAAGAATGGGTATTGCGGACGCCATTGTTTCCAAGATGCTGAAAACTGCGGATGAAAAGGAAATGCTTGGAGTTACCCTTGAGGTGCGGGTAAGTAATACGGCGGCAATAGCGCTTTATAAAAAGCATGGCTTTAGTATGGAGGGCTTGAGAAAGGAATATTATGAGGATAACAGGGAGGATGCCTATATTATGTGGAAATATCTCATACCTGTTGAAAATATTACATAAAAGAGGGTGTTGTTATGATTAAAGAGCTTGACTATAAGCAGCTTAAAAGCTTTTGCAGTACGGATATAAATACTTTGGATATTGATAAGATTGATGTAAATGAAATAATCGGTCAAAATGAAAGTGCAGAGGCTCTTAAATTCGGGCTTATGGTTAAGGCAAAGGGCTACAATATTTATGTTTCGGGTCTTCCGGGAAGTGGAAAGACAACCTTTGCGGAAAGATTTGCAAAATTACAGGCGGAAAAGGAGTCTGTTCCTCCCGACCTGTGTTATGTATATAATTTCAGCTGTCCTAACGAGCCTGAGCTTATACGGTTTAAGGCTGGCAGAGGGCATGAATTCAGGACTGATATGGAGGAGCTTATCGCCCTTTTAAAGCAGGAGCTTACAAAGGCTTTTAATTCTGCCGACTATGAGGAGGAAAAGGAGCGTATAAATAAGCGCTTTCAGGCTGAAAAAGATGAGATAATGGAAAGGCTTCAGGAGGCTGCAAAGGAGAAAAACTTCGGCGTCAGAATGAGCAATGGTGGCGTGTATTTTATGCCTATAATTGACGGCAAAACCATTTCTGAGGAAGAATTTGAAGAACTTGACGAGGAGGAAAGAAAGTCCATTACGGAAAGTTCTGAGGAAATTCAGGAGGCTGCTGCCGATACAATGAAAAAGCTCCGCCGCGTTGATAAGCTGATTAAGGAGGAAACGGAAAAGTCCGAGTATAATATGGGGCTTTTAACCGTAGGCCGCTGTATGATGTCAATACAGGAAAAATACAGTGATAATGAAACCGTAAGCAAATACCTTGCAGCCGTCAAGGAGGATATACTTGAAAATTTGGGTGATTTTGTATCGGGCGGTGAGCAGGCTGAGGAGGAGGCGCTTTCTGCCGTAATGCCATGGCTTACGCATGGCGGCAGTGAGGAGGATTTCAACAAGATCCTGAAAAAGGTGGAGGGTTCGCTGGACAGGAGCAACACAGTCTTCGGCCGTTATATGTGTCAGGGCAAGATGCCGCTGTCGGAAAGCCAGCGGTA
>CALIRN010000190.1 GCA_938042265.1 uncultured Eubacteriaceae bacterium | reverse complement strand
AATAATTAAGCATCATTGGCTGTAAGCGATCAAGAGCGTTGGCAAACTTTGACTCCTGCGTTTCACACTCATCAAATTCCTCCCATAAAGCTCTCAGCTCCACCCCTTGCTCATCAAGCATGGAATATAACTTGTCTGCAGCCTTCTTTTCACGCTCTGCCTTGGTTTTGTTGCCATCAACATCGTAAAGATATGTGTCGCCTGCATAAATTTCAACCAAATCATGCACAAGTACCATTTTAAGCACCTTAAGCATATCCGTACCCGGATTGGCGTATTCCTCCAGCACAATAGCATACATACATAAATGCCAGCTATGCTCCGCATCATCCTCGTGTCTGCTGCCATCTGCCAGAAGTGACTGCCTGTATACCCCCTTCATTTTATCAATTTCAATAAGAAAATCAAATTGTTTTTTCAGTTTATCCATATTACTTATTAACAACCCTTTCCGCAACCTCTGCAACGTGCTCCGCAGTAAAACCGTAGTGGGCAAAAAGCTTTGCATAAGGTGCTGACTTGCCAAACTCAGTCATACCTATAATTTCACCCTTGATGCCTACATATCTGTACCAGCTCTGGTCTGAGCTTGCCTCAACAGCAATACGCTTGTCTATTGTATCTGGCAGTACGCTTTGTCTGTATTCCTCACTCTGCTCTTCAAAAAGCTCAACGCAAGGCATACTTACAATTCTCGCACCGATACCTTTTGCCTTTAACAGGTCATAGGCATCATAGGCAATACCAACCTCAGAGCCTGTTGCAATAATAATTACGTCAACCTTCTCGCTGTCCCTTACAATATAGCCGCCCTTAAGTGCCTGACGTCCGTCAATGTGCAGGTTCTTTGTTTTCTGTCTTGTATATGCCATAAGGGTAGGCATATCCTTTCTTGTAAGTGCAGTATACCATGCGGCAGCCGTTTCATTAGTATCACACGGTCTGAATACAAGACAGTTCGGTGTGCTCCTGAAGGAAGCAAGCTGCTCAACAGGCTGATGTGTAGGTCCGTCCTCACCAACGCCTATACTGTCATGAGTAAATATATTAATAAGCGGCAGGCTTGAAATAGCCGATACTCTAAGTGCAGGCTTAACATAATCACTGAATACAAAGAAGGTTGCTATATATGGTCTTATACCGCCGTGAAGCAGTATACCGTTTGCAATAGCCGTCATTGCAAGCTCTCTTATGCCAAAGCGGATATTTGATCCCTGAGGAGTATCTGCCGTGAAATATTCCCTGTCCTTCATAACGGATTTGTTTGATGGTGCCAGGTCCGCAGAGCCGCCGAAAAGGTTAGGCATAAGCTCTGCCGCTTTATTTAAAATCTTTGAGGAGGAATCACGGGTTGCACACTCCTCATCATTATTCCAAAAGCTTTCATCATCGGCAAGCGATAAAGCATACTCATCTTTTATCCATGCCTCAAGCTCTGCTGCAAGCTCCGGGTAAGCCGCCTTATAGTCCAAATAGAGACTGTCCCACTGTGCCTTTTCAGCCTCAAGCCCAGAGGTAATTACTGACATTTCAGCCTTAACCTCATCAGGAACAAAGAACTTTTCCTCATAGCTCCAGCCAAGGTTCTTTTTTGTAGCCTCAACCTCTTCTTCACCCAAAGGTGCGCCGTGAGATGCATTTGAGCCTGCTTTATTAGGCGATCCGTAGCCTATAACTGTCTTTATTTCAATAAGGGATGGCTTTTCCGTTTCAGCCTTAGCCTTGTCAATGGCTCTGCCTATCGCCTCAATATCATTGCCGTCCTCTACATAAAGGGTTTGCCAACCCATAGCCTCAAATCTGGCACGTACATCCTCAGTAAAAGCAAGAGAGGTATCTCCCTCAATTGTAATATTATTGGAGTCATACAGCGCTATTACCTTGCCAAGCTTAAGAGAGCCTGCAAGAGAAGCGGCCTCATAGGAGATACCCTCCATAATACAGCCGTCTCCGCAGAGAGCATAAGAATAATGGTCTATTATATTAAATCCGTCCCTGTTGAATTTTGAAGCAAGATGCCTTTCTGCAACAGCCATACCTATTGCGTTTGCAAAGCCCTGTCCAAGGGGACCCGTACTTGCATCAACACCGGGAGTGTGACCTGCCTCAGGATGTCCCGGAGTAACGGAACCGAGCTGTCTGAAATTTTTTATATCTTCAATAGTCAACCCATAACCAAACAGATGTAACAATGAATAAAGAAGCATTGAGCCGTGACCTGCCGATAATACAAATCTGTCCCTGTTAAACCAGTCGGGATTTTGGGGACTATGCTTCATCTTTTCGCTCCAAAGCTCAAATGCCATTGGTGCCGCACCCATAGTAATACCTGGATGTCCCGATTTTGCCTTCTCTATAGCCTCAGCACAAAGTATACGTATACAATTTATGCTGAGCTGCTGTACATCTCTCATTATATTAATCCTCCTTGAAGCAAAGTACAATACAATTCGGGAAAAGCCAAATATGCATTCCCGCATACAAAATTAAGTATACACCATTAGACGTAAGTATACAAGTATTTATTATCCATAAAAAAACTTTTTTATAAATTCAACAAAATTTTAAATAATATCTTTCTTTTTTTATAATTTATGGTATAATTAAAGCACAAAAGATGATACATTGAAGCTGTATCATAACATATAAAAACTGCATATTTAATATGTAACGGAGGTGTTTTTATGTTTGTTCGCGAAAGAATGACTACCAATCCAACCTGTGTCGAGCCTGAAATTTCCGTATCAAAGGCTTTTATGCTTATGACAGAGTCTAAGCATTCCCAACTCCCTGTTGTAGACAATGACAATAAATTAATAGGGCTTGTTACTGAAAAGCTTCTTGCTGAGGTTAATCCTTCCAAGGCAACCTCTCTCAGCGTGTATGAAATCAACTATCTCCTTAGCAAAACTAAGGTTAAGGATATTATGAAAACAGGTATTTTCAGCATTAATCAGAATGCGCTTATTGAGGATGCCGCCCTTACTATGAAGGAAAACCGCATCGGTTCACTGCCTGTGGTTGATGATAATAATTACCTTGTAGGCATTGTAACCCGTGTGGACATATTCAAGGCATTTATTGATATACTTGGTGTTAAGGCTGTCGGTACCCGTATTGCAATCAAGGTTAAGGATGACATTGGTATTATAGCGGATATTACAGGTATTATCAAAAAACATAATATTGATATACGCAATATAAGTAACTTTAACGAAAACGGACACCTTGAGCTTATTATCAAGGTACGCTCTCTTGAAACCGAGGAGCTTGTTGAAGACCTTAAAAAGGCAGGCTATGAGGTTATTTCCGTTACCAAGCAGCACTGATAATTACACTTAAAAGGACTGTTGCCAATGCACCAGCCCTTTTTTATATTGGTAAATTCTATTACAGAAAACTCAGTGGTCTTTATTCATATCTCAAGGCCTCTATAGGGTCAAGCCTTGCAGCCTTTCTTGCAGGATACACACCAAAAACAATACCTATGGCACAGGATATACTTACCGCAAATATCATTGACTGCACCGAAACCACACTGCTTATGCCCATAAAGTGACCCGCAAGCATACCAAGCAGCCACCCGAATAATATACCCAGTATGCCGCCCATAGCAGTCAGAATAATTGCCTCAGTTACAAATTGAAGCATAATATCACGGTTTTTTGCACCTATGGATTTTCTTATACCTATTTCACGGGTACGTTCAGTTACTGTTACCATCATAATATTCATAACACCGATACCTCCAACAAGGAGAGATATTGCAGCTACACCGCTTATAAGCAATGTTACCGTACCTGTTACACTGTTCATTGCCTCCAACTGTTCTGTGGTACTGACAGCAGTATATTTTTCCGTAGTTCCGTGAAACTCATCAAGTGCCGCCGTAAGTTTTTCAGAAAGGACATCAGAGTTATCGGGGTCCTCGGCTATAAGACTGATATTGGTCAAAATTTTTTGTCCGAAAAGCCTTTGTGCGGTGGAAATTGGCATTGTTATTTCCTCCGGATACTCATTTTCATAAAGAGAATCCGAGCTGCTTTGGGTGTTTTTAATTATACCTATTACCGTATACTTTTTGCTGCCCTTCCATGATTTAACGGAAATTTTCTGATTTAACACACTTGAATCACAGTAACCGAATACCTTTTGTGCCGTTGTATCGGTAATAAGCACCACCGTGCTTTTATTTTCCACATCACTGTCCGAAATATATCTTCCATATAATATGGTGGGACTTGCAATATTTTCATAATCACTTGTAACGCCTGTAATAGATGCTGTATTGGTTTCCTTTGGATCATAAAGCTTTACACTGAAATAGCTGGCGGAATAAACGGGGGAAATATATTTTACTCCTTCAACAGCCCTCAGCACCTGGTAATCATCCAGTGTAAGCGCGTCACTTGTATTAAGATTTCTTGGCGAATTGCTCCTTAACGATACAGTTATTTTGCCTACGCCCAAACTGTCAAACTGCTGGCTTATCTCCTGCTGGCTTCCGTTGCCTACAGAGGTAATTGCTATAACCGAGGCTATACCTATTATAATACCCAGCATTGTAAGTATGGTACGCATTTTATTTGACATAACATTAACAATTGCTGATTTTAAATTTTCATACAAGTTCAATGGTTTTCACCTCCCGAAGCAGCTGCAAGGGGCTTATCCACAGGCTTATCATCTATTTTATGCCCATCCTTAAAGGTAACAATCCTCTTTGTATACATTGCAACATCAGGCTCGTGAGTAACCATGACAATGGTGGCGCCTGAGGCATTAAGCCTCTGGAATATTTCAATAATCTCTATTGTAGATTTTGAATCCAGATTACCTGTGGGCTCGTCAGCCAGTATTATACTTGGGTTGCCTGCAATGGCCCTGGCAATTGCAACTCTCTGCCTTTGACCTCCTGACAGCTCATTTGGCTTATGCTTCACTCTTTTTTCAAGTCCGACAATTTTTAATGCCTCCATAGCTCTTTTATGCCTTTCCGATGCAGATATTCCGCCGTATATCATAGGCAGCTCCACATTTTCTATGCTGGTAAGCTTTGGCAAAAGGTTGAAGCTCTGAAACACAAAGCCTATTTTCTTATTTCTTATTTCCGACAACTGATTTTGACTCATTTTGGATACATCTATATTATCCAGCAGATAAGTACCGGAGGTAGGCTTATCAAGACAGCCCAGTATGTTCATCATTGTAGACTTGCCTGAACCAGAGGAACCCATAATTGAAACAAACTCACCTTCCGCCACCCGGAGGCATACCTCCTCCAGTGCCGTGACCTCCAAAGTCCCCTGACGGTATATTTTGCCCAAATTGCTGATCTCTATCATTACTCTTTTCCTCCTTCGACTGCTGACTGCCGTCTGCTGAATTTGCGGTCAGCTCCTCAAGGCTCATGCCGTCCTGAAGTCTGCCGCTTGCCGAGGCAACTATTTTGTCGCCTTCATTAAGTCCCGATACTATCTCAGTATTGGTATCATCGGCCTCGCCAATTTCCACAGCCGTCTTTGAAATAATACCGTTTTCTGCCTTATAAACATAGCTTTCTCCCGTTTTGCCGTCAGTACCTATTGCCGCTGTTGCCACACAAAGTACATTCTGCCTGTTTGTTACCTCTATTTCAAGGTCAAGATTATAGTTCTGCTTTAATATACCATCGGGATTATCTACGGAAATTTCAATAGGTACCACTGTTTCACTACCCATATTTGAGCTTGCACTGGAGGCAGTTATATTTATTTTGGTAATTTCTCCTGTATAAACCTTCCCCTCCAGACCGTCTGAGGTCATAGTTACCTTTTGTCCTAATTCCAGCAGAGGTGCATCATACTCCTCAATGTTAGCAGTTACAATAAGGTCATCCAAATCCGCTACCTTAAGCATAACGGTATTTTCCTCTGTATATGTACCCTCATCAACACACACCTCGGTTACCACACCGTCTACTGTGGAATAGGTGGAATAAACTATTTCCGATAAATCCTTTTGTGCATCTGAAAGAGTATCCTGCAACCCCTGTAAGGTAAGCTGCTGCTGCTTAAGCTTAATCTGGTTTTCCTCCAGATCCATTTTATTAATACTCTCGTTTAATGAAGTTTGCGCAAGAGAAAGTGAGTTTTCGGCAGCTGCCACACTTTTCTGTGCATTTTCCAGATTGATATTTAAGGTTTCCATGGCATCCAGAGCATTGCTATAGGTCTGTTCTGCCCTGTCACAATCAGTTACGCTGTTATCATATTCCTCCTGAGTTATACCGCCTACATTAAGCAGTGCAGCGTTATCGGATACGGTTTTTCTTGCATCCTCCCAATCCTGTTTGGCATTTGCAATTTCTGTATTCTGCTGCTTTATATTTGTCTGTATTGTTTTAATATTATTCTGTGCTTCTGATAAAGACTTATCGTTTGAAGCTACTTCATTCTGAAGCTTCTGTAACTCCGATTCACTGGTGGGCAGCTGCAGATTTTTAAGACTGAGCTGTGCATTCTCAATTTCTCTTTGAGTATCCCTTATCTTATTTTCAAGCTCCTCTACGGTGTCATCGGTATTATAGGTAACAAGCAGCTGACCGACTGCCACACTGTCGCCCTCCTCAACATGAAATTCCTTAATCTTATTGGTCTCACCCTCGGCATAAACCTCTATTTCATTATTAAGCATAACCGTACCTGTTGCAGTAACGGTATTTATAATTTCACCTGTTACAACCTCCGTAGTAATACTATGTATCTCCATATCTCCTGGCGGTGCATTTTTGACACTTATATACCTATATGCATAAAAACCGCCGCCTGCTACCGCTGCAACAATAACAGCCATTATTCCTTTTTTTATATATCTGTGCAAATCAATCACTCCATTTCTTTAGGGTATAGCTACATCTTAAAGATTGTTTTTTAAACTATAATTAAGCTTTCATTAAAAAATGATTAAATATACTGCAAATTTCCTAAAGTATATAAAGCAGGAATAACTTATACAGATAGCAAAGCTACATTTTTCATTTATATCGGTATGTCTTTCACCTAAAATAATCATCTCATAAATCAGTCAATCAAACTTTGTACATTTTAACCTAATTTTGTCAATCTGCCTAGATATTTATTGTTATTTTTTACCGAATAAATTATTTGTACATACAATTTCTCCAAAGTATTTGTACATTTTTTGTCATTTTGCAAATTTACAAATTATTAAATTTGTTATATATTTAAATCATTGTTGCATAAGGTATTGGGGAATACCTTTAAACAATAAGTACGTTTCCAAAAGAGAGATTATCATTAGAGGAGGAAAAACAATGAAAAAACTTAGGAAACCTATTGCTTTGGCACTTAGTCTTATGCTAACCATGACTGCCGGTGTAAGCACACTGACAATCACGTCACCAGTAGCAGTAGCAGCTGCTACTTCAACCACGTCAACTTCCACAAGCTGGAATATGGGCAACTCTAATTTTAAGAGCCTGGGTACCATTAAATCAAACACAACTGTTGACGGTCTTACACTTCTTGCAAACTCATCAAAGACTATGCAGGTTAAAAGTGAAACCGTAACCGTAGGTAGCACAACCTACAAGTATGCTCTTGCCCTTGGCGGCAGCGGTTCTACAAGCTACAGATCCGTTTCAGCTAAAGTTTCTGGCACATCCACAATTAAGATAACGGCACGGTCAAGCGGATCTGCTTCAAGAACACTTAATATAGCAGATTCAAAGGGTAATGTACTTGGTACTATTTCATGCGGTTCAAGTGCAGCACTCGGCAGTGTTACAATAAACTATAACGGTACAGTTTATATTTACTCCGCAAACAGCGGCATTAATATCTATAAGGTACAAATTGATTCAAAGAGTACCAATGTTGAAACCACTACAGAAGCTACTACAAAGGCACCAGCAACAACTACCACTAAAAAAGAAACCACTACCGAGACTACTACAAAGGCTCAGTCCTCATCAAGCTCAACAAGCTGGAATATGGGCAATACAAGCTTCAAAAATCTCGGTACAATTTCATCAAACACAACTGTTGACGGTCTTTCACTTTTTGCAAGCTCCTCAAAAACTATGGAGGTTAAGAGTGAAAATGTAACCGTAAACGGTACATCCTATAAGTATACCCTTGCTTTGGGCGGCAGTGGTTCCACAAGTTACAGATCAGTAGCAGCCAATGCCAGCGGCAGCACAACTGTTAAGGTAGTTGCCCGTTCAAGCGGTTCATCTACAAGAACACTTAATGTGGCAGATGCGAAAGGCAATGTACTCGGAACTATTTCCTGCGGTTCAACTGCAGCACTCAGCAGTGTTACAGTAAATGCCACCGGTAAAATTTACATCTACTCAGCAGGCAGCGGTATTAACATTTACAAGGTACAGGTTGATACAAGCGGCAGCGCACAGACCACAACCAAGAAAGAAGCTACTACAGAGGCTACTACAAAGGCAGTTACAACTACCACAAAGAAGCAGACAACTTCTTCAAGCAGTGTAAAGCTTACAACACCACCTTCAACTGTTGTTAAGACTATTACAAGCAACAGTGAATCAGAGCTTACCGCAGCTATAAAAACAGTAAACAGCAGCGGCGGTACAATTTATATCAATACTCCTGAAATTAGCATAAAGAGTGCCTTAAAGCTTTCCGGCTCAAAGGCAGGCGCAATTGTTGGTGTACAGCAGTCTGACGGCACATATCCACGTCTTAACTTCAAGGCCGCTAGAGACAGCGGTTCCACCTCAAGAGGTCTTACAATAAGTGGCAGCAACCAGCTTATTCAGAACCTGATTATTGAAAACGCAGGTGACAACGGTATCTGGGTATCGGGTGCAAAGAACACTATTGAGCACGTAATTGCAAGATATAACAATGACTCAGGTATTCAGTTATCAGACAACGCTAACGGAAATACTTTAAGATATTGCTACTCCTACAGAAACTGTGACGTTGCTACCTATGGTGCAAACGCAGACGGCTTTGCTCCAAAGCTTGGTGCAACAAATACAGTATTTGAATACTGCTTTGCATGGGATAACTCCGATGACGGTTGGGACTCCTATGACAAGTCAGGCGACAAATCAGCTACTGTAACCTACAAGCATTCAGCTTGTTGGAACAACGGTAACCCTCAGGTATTTACAGGTGAGTATGACTTCTTAAACGGTAAAAAGCTTGATACAAATATGTGGACTGTTCAGCAGATTATGGCAGCAGACTCAAGCTTTGCAAGCAATTATGCTAAGGGTACATTCAATGCATCTAAGGGTAAGATTAACGGCAAGACAGTTTCAGCCTGGTTATCATCAGCCGAAGGTGAAATGAATGGCAATGGCTTTAAATTTGGTTCAAAGACAACAGAAAAGAGCACAAGCGTTATCAGAACAGCTGATTACTGTGTAGCATTTGACCACAAGTCAAAGGGCTTTGATAATAACAACAGTGAGGGCTGTACAGGTAATATTACAAACTGTGTATCCTTCAAAAACAACATTAACTACCAGTTGCCATATGTATTTGCTAAGTGGAGCAACAACTACAGCTGGAAAGCAATTAAGAGCGACCAGTCAAAGCAGAGCCAGACTCTTAAGACTCCAAGCAACATTACATCAGCTACAAACAGCTTCTACGCTGTAAGAGATCAGATCGTTGATGCAGTTTACGCAAATAAGATGCCTGACGGTATAAATTTTGATGCAGCTATCAATGCTTTAAGCTGATTTTAATACTCAATATTTTTCAGAGGTGCAGAACATTGCACCTCTGTTTTTTTGTTTAATTTGCCTATGACATTTCTATTAAAAAAGTGTTATAATTAAAATAGTTCAACGTGTAGTTTGCTTTTGGAACGTAAGTCCTGTTGTAATCTGCACGTTTTATTTTTAGGAAAGGGTGATTTTATGAATTTAAATATAGGCGATAATGTTATATATGGTGCAAACGGATTATGTGAAATAGTTGAGATTACAAACTGTAACCTGTCCGGCACTGAAAGAGAATACTATGTACTCGAACCCATCTTTGAGAGGAATATGCGCATTTATGTACCCACAGATAACGACAAAATGCTTAAAAGCATACGCTTTGCCCTTACTAAAGAAGAAGCAATCCAGCTTATAGACAAAATGCCTCAGCAGGAAACAATGTGGATTAACAATGAGCACACACGCAGAGAAAAGTACAAGGCAGTTATAAACAAAGCTGATTTAAAGGAGCTTGTAAGCCTTATAAAAACCCTGTATCTTAAAAAGCTAAGCCGTCAGGAGAGCGGCAAAAAGCTGTTTGTATCAGATGAAATGTTTCTAAAAAGTGCCGAAAGGTTGCTTTATGACGAGCTTGCCGCTGCCTTAGACATAGACAGAAACAATGTAGAAGATTATATTATAAGTAAACTTGAAAAAGCACCTCAGGGGTTATAATACCCCAAGGTGCTTTTTGATTTATTGTATATCCGTATTATCAGTTATTACAGCCTCACTAACCTCTACGATTAATTCAGTCTGTTCCTGCGCAAGTGCCTCAGCCTCGGCAGCAGCCTTAAGCTCCGCCTCCTTTGCCAGCTTAAGCTCAATCTTTCTGTAGGTATTCATACCTGTACCTGCAGGGATAAGCTTACCAATGATAACGTTTTCCTTAAGCCCAATAAGCGGATCAACCTTACCCTTAATAGCAGCCTCTGTAAGAACTCTTGTAGTCTCCTGGAAGGAAGCTGCAGATAAGAAACTGTCTGTAGCAAGAGATGCCTTGGTAATACCAAG
>CALIRN010000189.1 GCA_938042265.1 uncultured Eubacteriaceae bacterium | reverse complement strand
ACGGTAATACTTGTGTTTGTGCCTGACGCCATATCACCGTCAACCTTAAGCTTTGAGGCATTCTGTGTTACATCGTAGGTTGCTGTTTTATAAACCTGCATATCACCAAGAACCTCAAGAGACTTGCCGCTACCGCCGTTAAACTTCATAGAGCCGCCTACAAAGCAGTTCTTCAATTTGCCCGATACTTTATTAAAAGTAACATTGACCTTATCACGTGAGATAATATCCACGGCGTCCTTAAACTCAACACCGTCACCGCCTGCACTGCCGATAACAACATTACCCATTTTGTCGGTTGAATTTCCCTTATCCTTATAATAACCGCCTGCACCAAGTTCTTTAATGCTGTTGCTGCCGTCACCTATATAACCTCTTGTGACAATAAGCTGACCCACGGCGCTGGCAATGGTTGTATTGCCCATACCGTTAATACCGCTTTCGGGATTAAGCACAAGGTTGCCTGTTGTAACAAGCTCCTTGAAGGTACCGTTTTTAATATTTACGGCGCAGGGGTCCTCCAGCTGTACCGTATCGCTTACATTGTCACCATTAACCTTAATAATATTTTTATACTTGTCTGCATCACCATATCCCGAATAGTACTCATTATCAATAATAATTGTACCGTTCATAACGTTGTCCCTGTAATCAAGACCGCCGTTTGTAAAGCCCTTGTTTGCATTTGGCCAGTAAGCAACAATCATATTTTCAATAAGATCATTCTTTGCACCCTGTGCTGCAACCATTGGCAGGAGGGTTGTAGTTGTATATTCATTACCGTTTTCATCATAGGCAATTACCGTAAGCAAAGCATAACCGGGCTGACCTGAGTCGGAAATTTTTGCCTTTACCTTATTGTTAATGCCTGCACCGCTTAAGTCATAATCCTGCTCGGCACCTGAAGCTGCCAATGCCGTAAGCTTAGTCATATTTTCCTCTTTTGCAAACATTTCCTTAAGAGTACCCACAGCAGACTGTGCCGTCAGCTGGAGCTGATGCTCCTGACTTTTTTCCGCCGTTACCTTGTTTGTATAGCCTACGGTTGTTACTATGGCAGTCATAAATACCATAAGCAGCATAATCATAAGCATAACAAAGGCAAGTACAAAGCCCTGTTTTTTCCTAAGACTGTTAAACAATCTCTCTTTCATTTTCTCCTCCTAAAATTCACCCTTATATTTTATACTTATTTAAACAGCACTGATAAATAAAATCAGCGCAAATACCCGATTTCTAACGAGTATAGTTATATTGTGCTTAGATTTTAGCACTTTGCAAAAAAAGTGTACATAGACAATTCACACAAAATTTACAATTGTTTTTGTATTTTTTTCCCAATTAAGGGCACAAGGCACATTTTACCGTATTTTCAAACAAATCTGTACCGACAACCGACCAAATTTAACAAAAAAACTCCCATCGGGGAGCAAATTAATACCTACAACTTTTATTTATCAGAACAAGCAACAACACTAACCGCATACAAAAAGGGAAGCCTCAGCTCCCGACTTACAATAAAAACAGTACTTGCAGCATTTGTACCGTAATTTATTATAATGACAGCCCCGGCTTCCCTTTTAGCTGCAATAAGCAACCCCGATGCAAAAACGCATCTTCCCTGAAACTCTGTATGCACTCAAAGCCTCAGGAGTTTTTATATACCCCCTATAAGTAAAATATAGTCAGTACACAGCAAATGCCCGTGTATCAAAGCCCTACATTAATACATCACAGGTTATATACATTTTGTGCGGATAACCGCTTTAAAATTAATAAAAATAAACACCGCAGGCAAAACCTGCGGTGCAAACTCTGCCTAATCAGTCAACAGAAACAACTGTTCTCTTATTGTAAGAACCGCAGCTCTTACAAACTCTGTGTGGCATCATAAGCTCACCGCACTTGCTGCACTTTACAAGAGTTGGAGTAGCAATCTGCCAGCTCTGAGCCTTTCTCTTATCTCTCTTTGACTTAGACATTTTTCCCTTAGGACAAATAGACACTTCCTACACCTCCTTATCGTTAAAAAGAGTCATCAGCTTTTCAAATTGGGGATTTCTGTATCCTCTGTCACAGCCGCAATCACCATGATTAAGATTATGACCGCACTTTGGACACAACCCTTTACAGTCATCGGAACATACTGCCCGCATAGGCATATTAAGCAGAATGTCAGCTACAAGTACAGGTTTCAAATCAATCGTCTTATCTGAAAAGTCCCAGAACTCCTTTTCCGAATTTTCCTCATTGCAAAACACTTCATTAACAGTGAATGTAATATCCGTTTTAAAAGGTTCAAGACACAAGTCGCAATTTAAACTTAAAACCGCTTTAACCCCGCCCTCCAGTATATAAGCTCCGTTACCGCTGTTGGTTAGGCTGCCGTTAAAATATACCAGAGCATAAGAGGATTCATCGTGGGGTATTTCCACCCTTTGACCGTCAATATTGACAGGCACGCTGTCCTTTGGCGCAAGGTTACTAACATTAATAAGCATAAAAACACTCCTGTTCCGTATATGCCCAATTATAAGAACTTATTCAAAAGGAAAAATATTAAGTTTCACAGGACAAAATCTTTAGCGTCTAACGTGGTTTTCAAAAAAACGATGAAGCACAAAAAAATTTTGAGTAAATGCAATTTTTCATTTCCTTATCTCGGTTCTTATAATTAATATAAGAATTTATCCCATATATCGGCACACAGTCCATTGTTTATTATACGACGTATATTATTATTTGTCAAGCAATTCTTTTGTATCCTGAGCAATCATTAATTCCTCATTAGTTGGTATAACAAATACCTTAACTTTTGAATTA
>CALIRN010000188.1 GCA_938042265.1 uncultured Eubacteriaceae bacterium | reverse complement strand
GCCCTTCCTTAAGTCCGCCATGGCCTACGGCAGCGCAGATTGAATTCCAGTCCCTGAAACTGTAACGGTTTAATACGGAGGACATTGCATCGGCAGTTGCAAGACTTCCAATATCATAGCCCTTTTTCTTTGCTTCCTTTTCAAGCAAATCCCTGCCCTTTACAATATTTTCCTCCTTATTTACCTTTTTATACCACTGATTGATTTTGCTCCTTGCCTGACTTGTTTTAACAAATTTAAGCCAGTCCATACTTGGGCCCTTGGAGTTCTGCGAGGTTAAAATTTCAACCCTGTCGCCGTTTTTAAGCTTATAGTCAAAGTTTACAATTCTTCCGTTTACTCTTGCGCTAATCATTGTATTGCCTATTGCAGAATGAATTGCATAGGCAAAATCAACTGGAGTTGAGCCTTCAAGCAGGCTGATAACCTTACCGTTGGGGCTGAAGCAGTAAACATTTTCATTAAATACATCAAGGTCTGTCTTGATGGTATCCATAAATTCCTTATTGTCGGACATATCCCTCTGCCATTCAAGGATTTGCCTGAGCCATGACAACTTAACCTCCTCAGCGTCCTGACCTGCATCGGTTCTGCCCTCCTTATACTTCCAGTGGGCGGCAATACCGTATTCGGCAGTTCTGTGCATTTCAAAGGTTCTTATCTGCACCTCAAAGGGAGTGCCCTCGGGGCCTATAAGGGTATTATGCAAAGACTGGTACATATTTGCCTTTGGCATTGAGATATAATCCTTAAATCGGTTTGGAATAGGCTTGTATATTTCATGCACAACACCAAGCGCCGCATAGCAGTCGGTTACCGTATCAACTAATATCCTTACAGCAAAAAGGTCAAAAATCTGGTCAATGGTTTTATTTTTATTATGCATCTTTTTATATATGCTGAAAAAGTGCTTCGGTCTGCCATATACCTCGCAGTGTATGCCCACATCAACACACTTGTCTTTTATTTCGTTAACGATTTTTGCAACAAACGCTTCTCTCTCGGACTGCTTGCGCTTTATTTTATCCGCCAGGTCATAATAAGCATCGGGCTCAAGATAGCGCAGAGATAAATCCTCCAGTTCCACCTTAATTTTGGATATACCGAGGCGGTCGGCAAGAGGCGCATAGATATCCAGGGTTTCCTGTGCCTTTTCCTTCTGCTTTTCAGGCTTCATAAACTTAAGGGTACGCATATTATGAAGTCTGTCGGCAATTTTTATAAGTATAACCCTTATATCCTTTGCCATGGACAAAAACATTTTACGGTAATTTTCCGCCTGAAGCTCCTCCTTGGATACATACTCGATTTTTTCAAGCTTTGTAACACCGTCAACAAGCAGTGATACATCCGCATTGAACATGTTGGTAATATCCTCACATCTGTACTTTGTATCCTCCACCACGTCATGGAGAATACCTGCCACAATACTTTCAATATCAAGCTCCAGCTCCGCAAGGATAATGGCAACGCAGAGGGGATGTATAATATAAGGCTCTCCCGACTTTCTGAGCTGATCGCCGTGAGCCTCCCTTGCAAGGTTATAAGCCCTGTCCACCATAGACAAATCGTTGGAGGGGTGGTACAGGTCTATTTTTCTGATAAGCTCATCATATAGTTGTTCATACTGCTCCATAAAACCATTCCTTTTAACCATAAAACCGATTATTTCAGATAATTTGATAAAATACATTATATATTATAATAAAACCTTTTTCAAGAGAAAGTTGACAGGCACGGTATTTTATGATATTATATGTTTAGTTAAAAAACTTTTACGCTTAATGGGGTACACCACCGAAAGGGTGTACCCTTTTTGTGCGTTAAAACAGAAATAAGGAGGCATTTTATGAAGCTTAACGGCAAGAATATTTCACTTGAAGCACCGGTTTCACTTACCTCATTTTTAGAGTCTCAGGGCTATAGCATGGTGCGCATTGCAGCAGAGCTTAACGGTAAGATTATCCCTAAAGCAAAATACGGTGAAACTACCGTAACCGACGCTGACACCCTGGAGGTTGTCACCTTTGTGGGAGGCGGTTGAAATGTTAATATACCTTAACGGCAAAAAAACGGATACTGCCAAAACAACCCTTTTCCAGCTGCGTGATGAGCTTTTCAGCCCTGAGTGCATAACAATATATGACGGCTTTCAGACAGGCACCGATAAAAAGCTTAAGGAGAACTGCAATGTATTTATAATAAAAAAAGGAGTTATGCCCGACAAGTCAGAGCTTGAAGCACTTATGGCAGCACGGCACACGCCGGGTCTGCACGGCAAACTTAAGGCTGCAGGCGTGGCAATAGCAGGACTTGGCGGACTGGGCTCAAACATAGCCGTTATGCTGGCACGTTCAGGTGTAGGCAGACTTTTACTGGTTGACTTTGATATGGTTGAGCCCAGCAACCTTAACCGTCAGCAATACCTTACAGAGCATTTGGGTATGTATAAAACCGACGCAATGAAGGCACAACTTAACAAAATCAACCCCTATATTACGGTCGAAGCCAAAAATATCCGCATTGATGAAACAAATGTGGAGGAAATCTTTTCGGGTTTCGATGTAGTCTGCGAGGCATTTGACAACCCTGACAGTAAGGCGGTGCTTGTAAACGGTATACTGGAGCTTATGCCCGATACCCCCATTGTTTGTGCATCAGGACTTGCGGGAATTGAAAGCTCCAACACAATAAAAACCGTCCGACCCATGAAAAACCTTTATCTGTGCGGTGACGGTGTAACCGCCGCAGACTTCGGGATGGGGTTAATGGCACCTAGAGCAGCCCTTTGTGCAGCACATCAGGCAAATATGGTACTTAGGATTATTAATGGCAATTATGAGCCTTAAAAAGGAGGAAATATTATGAATAATGACAAGCTTATTATCGGAGGACATGAGTTTAACTCACGTTTTATTTTGGGCTCTGGCAAATTCACTTTAGATATGACAAAAAAGGTGTTGGAAAACAGCGGCGCCGAAATAGCCACCCTTGCCTTAAGACGCGCCAATGGTGACTGTGAGGAAAACATACTTGACTATATGCCTGAGGGTATTACCCTTTTACCTAACACCTCAGGCGCAAGAAATGCAGATGAGGCGGTAAGAATTGCAAGGCTTTCAAGAGAACTGGGCTGCGGTGACTTTGTTAAAATTGAGGTAGTACGTGACAGCAAATATCTGCTGCCCGACAATAATGAAACAATCAGGGCCACCGAGGTACTTGCAAAGGAGGGCTTTATTGTAATGCCTTATATGTATCCCGATCTTAACGTGGCACGTGATTTGGAAAACGCGGGGGCTGCTGCAGTTATGCCCTTAGGCTCGCCTATCGGCAGCAATAAAGGTCTTGCCACCAGTGAATTTATACAAATTTTAATTGATGAAATAAATCTGCCTATTATAGTTGATGCAGGTATCGGCAGGCCATCTCAGGCTTGTGAGGCTATGGAAATGGGCGCGGCTGCCGTTATGGCAAACACGGCTATTGCTACCGCAGGTGATGTGGCGCAAATGGCAGGGGCTTTCCGTCTTGCCATTGAAGCAGGCAGAAAGGCCTACCTTGCAGGTCTTGGTAGGGTACTTTCAAGGGGTGGCGAGGCGTCAAGCCCCCTTACGGGATTTCTGGAGGACTGATGAAAATGATTAAGGATATAAGAAAATACAACCACATGGAATATATGCAGGGCATGGAGGCAATAGACTCGGATATAATGTACAGAGTCCTTGCGGAAATGTCTGCCTACGATTACGGCAAATACACTGCTGATGATGTTGAAAGAGCACTTGCGGCATATAACATTGACATTGAGGAATTTAAGGCACTTTTATCCCCTGCCGCACTGCCGTACCTGGAGCAGATGGCACAGCGTGCAAAGGTTGAAACAGGCAGACACTTTGGCAGCTCCGTATCAATGTTTACACCTCTTTATATTGCCAACTACTGTGAAAATTACTGTGTATACTGCGGCTTTAACTGTGCCAACCGTATAAACAGAGCAAGGCTGACCTATGAGGAAATTGAGGAGGAACTTAAGACCATTGCAAAAACAGGCTTGCAGGATATTCTGCTTTTAACGGGAGAGGAAAAGAAAATGTCCTCCGTTGAGTATATAGGCAAGGCTGTTAAGCTTGCCGCAAAGTACTTTAATCTGGTAGGCATTGAAATTTATCCGCTTAACACAGACGAGTATAAGTATCTCCACGAGTGCGGCGCAGACTATGTATGTGTATATCAGGAAACCTACAACACCAATAAATATGAAGAAATGCACCTTAGAGGCTCAAAAAGAATTTACCCCTATCGCTTTAACGCACAGGAGCGTGCCTTAAGGGGCGGTATGCGAGGTGTTGCCTTCGGCGCTCTCCTTGGCCTTGATGACTTCCGCAAGGATGCCCTTGCAACGGGACTCCACGCAAAGTTTATACAGCAGAAGTACCCTCAGGCAGAAATCTCCTTTTCGCCTCCCCGCTTGAGGCCTTATATCAACAATGAGGAAAATAATCCAAAGGACGTACACGAGCGTCAACTCTTGCAGGTAATGACAGCGTACCGTCTGTTTATGCCCTTTGCCGGAATTACTATTTCCACAAGAGAGCGTGCAGGCTTCAGAGATAATGTAATAGGTATGTGCGCCACAAAAATTTCCGCAGGCGTAAGTGTTGGCGTAGGCGGTCACGCCCATGAAAACAAGGGCGATGAGCAGTTTGATATTTCCGATCCGAGAAGTGTTGACGAGGTAAGGGCAGCAATTATCGCAAAGGGCTTACAGCCTGTATTTACCGATTACATAAGGGTATAATTATGGAGATAATTTGTGTTACATCAAGAAGGCTGTGTAAAACCGATTTTTTTACACGACTTGAGGAAATTGCAGAAGCAAAGCCAAAATATATTATTCTGCGCGAAAAGGATTTAACAGAGGAGGAATATGCCGCCTTTGCCGAAAAAGCCCTTGAAATATGCAAAAAGCATAGTATTCCCCTAATCTGCAATACATTTTTTTACACTGCCCGAAAAATCGGTGCAGACGGCATTCATCTACCCCTGTCCCTTGCGGAAAAGGGCGGATACGACAGCTTTAAGCTGTTTGGTATATCAACCCATAGTACGGACGATGCACTGAAGGCTCAAAAGCTTGGAGCAGATTACATAACCTACGGTCATATTTTTGCAACCGACTGTAAAAAAGGGCTTGCGCCAAGAGGTACCGATGCTCTAAGGGAGGTATGCTCCCATGTAAGCATACCCGTATATGCCATAGGAGGAATTACTGCCGAAAACGCACATCTGACAATAAGCGCAGGCGCAAAGGGCGTATGCCTTATGTCCTCACTTATGACATCTGATAAGCCTCAGTCATTAATCAATAGTTTTTAACCGATAAAGTAAGCCCCGCATCAGGCTAAGGGCTTACTTTTTACATTATGCAGGAGTTCAAATAGCCTCACTGCTTAATATAAAATTAAATTTACATTGATGAGCTTTTGTTGTATAATCTTATTAAGCAAAAAAATCGCCAATAAAGAAAAGAGGTTTATTATATGAAAAGAAAACTGTCGTTACCACTTGCGGCACTTATGCTTATCTCCTCCTTATGTATGCCTGTGTATGCATACGAGGCAGCAGACTTTCCCATAAGCATTAACGGAGCAGATCCCCTTGAAATGCTTTACGGCCCTGTTGTTGAAAACGGTACAACCCTTGTGCCCTTCCGTGATGTTCTTGAGGAAATGGGGGCTGAGGTAAGCTGGGAGGCGGAAAGCAAAACCGTTACCTGCACCTTAGGCGACAAAAGCGTGAGCCTTTCAATAGGCTCAGATATTATAACAACAGACAACGGTAATGTTAAGCTTGACGTACCCGCACAGATTATAGATACAAAAACCTATGTGCCTTTACGAGCTATTTCAGAAGGTTTGGGAGCACAGGTTAACTGGGATGCGGAAAACAAAACCATCAGTATTTACACATCAGAGGACACCCTGGAGGAAAGCAGCCGTACCGATACTGACATTTATATGGTCCCCTCTTACTCAATTAAGGATTACTCCAACTCAATTAAGTCAGGCAGCACCGATATTGTGCCTGTAACAGCCTCTTATCCTGTATTCAAGGGCAACGGCAGATCTGCGGCAAAGCTTAATAAATATATTGCCGATGATGCGCAGGGCAGAGTAAATTCCTATAAAACCACCAACACAAAAAGACTTTATGACTTATATCAGGATTGTATAAAAAACGGTACAAGAAGCATATTTAAGAACTATAGCTACAATGTAAGCTATGAGGTTAAAACCGACAGCAACGATATTATATCCCTTTATGTTACGGAAACCATAAGCTCCGATAAGGAAAATAAGGTAACCGTTTCAGGCATAACCTTAAGCTCAAAAACAGGTAATGTACTTACCGCCAACGAGCTTTACGAAAATGCATCAGATACCGCTAAAAACGGCTTTATTGAAAAGGGTTTCCCTGAGCTTTCGGTTAATCGGCTTGTATTTGATGATACCAGCTTTTATATTGAAGACGGCAATATGATTTACGTGGTAAACAAAGGCGTTCTTTCAGATAAAATTGAGGAATTCAGCATTGATCTGCCTGATAAGGAGCCTGAGACTTCAAACACTTCGTCAGCAGCGGTTAATGAGGTCACTGATGAAGATAAGCTGTATTCACAGGACAGTGGCATAGTAATGATATTAAACACATCTTACCCTGAGTTTGCAGGTAGCAGCAGTCTTTCCGCCTTAAACAGTGTAATTGCCAAAACCCAGCAAAATGCCATGTCATCCTACAAGGAGGATAACAGGTCCTCTGCCCTTGCCGCTTACAAAGCCTTTGAGGAAACAAAGGATAAAAAAACCGACCGCTTTGAGCCTTGGCTATGGACAAGTGATTACGAGGTTAAATACAATGATGGTCAGATTGCAAGCATTGTTACAAGCACCTATATTTACAAGGGTGACGGCAGTGAGGCTACAACCTACAGCGCCTATACCTGCGACTTAAAGGCAGGCAAGCTTATTTCCGTAGACAGCCTTATAAATGATACTGCTAAAACGGACTCTGCTGCAAGAGCAGCATTTAAAGCTCTTATTGAAAAGGACAGACTTAATTTTTATACCGATGTATATGAGAGATTTGATCTTTCAAAAGCATCAAAATATATTACCGCCGATGGTGTTACCTATATGTTCAGCCCGGGAGAGATTGCCTCCGTTTCACAGGGTGTTATTGAGGTAACTGTACCTTTGGCATAAGCGAGGTTACAATGATTGATTTAAAGCAACTGTTAAGTGAGGGTATTCTGCTGACAGACGGCGCCATGGGTACTTACTACACTCATTTGGGCGGTCTTTGCGAAAGAGCCGAAACTGCCAATATGGAGCAGCCCTCCATGATTGAGGATATACACAGACAATATATAGATGCTGGAGCATCGCTTATAAGGACAAATACCTTTTCCGCCAACACCGTATCCTTAAGCTGTGATATGTCTTACATAAAAGAAATAATAAGCGCAGCCTACGAAATTGCACTTGATGCAGCAGGCACAAGGCCTGTGGTAATCGCAGCTGATATTGGGCCCATACCGGGTGCCGAGGATATGTCCGAATACTATGCCATAGCCGATATATGGCTTAGCCTCGGAGCAAAAAACTTTATGCTTGAAACCTTTATTGAGCCTGACGCACCCGCAAAGCTTGCCGAATACATAAAGAGGCGCTGCTCTGACAGCTATATACACGTATCCTATTCCCTTACCGATACAGGCTACACAAAAAACTCATATTATGCAGGCACACTTTTAAGGCTGGCAAATGCCTGCCCTTATATAGACAGTACGGGCTTTAACTGTGGCGTAGGTCCTATGCACATGCAAAGCATTTTAAAAAAGCTTACGGAATATGAAAAGCCTGTTTTTGCCCTGCCAAACGCAGGCTATCCAGAGATGATAAACGGTAGGGTTTGCTATGTACTTAATCCCGAATACTTTGCACAAACCCTTGCAAATTGTATACATTACGGTATTAAGGCAGTAGGCGGCTGCTGCGGCACGACGCCAAAGCATATTTCCCTTTTGAGGGAAAAACTTTATAACCCTAAATCGACTCCGCAAAAGCTGACGGATATTAAAACCAAGGAAAACTGCAAAGTAATAACGGAAAGCCTCTTTGAAAAAAAGCTGAAAAACAATGATTTTGTATTAGCCGTTGAGCTTGACCCTCCCTTTAAGCCCGACTGCACCAAGCTGCTGAACGGAGCTAAGCTGCTGAAAAAAATCGGTGTTGATATTATTACCATTGCCGACTCGCCCATGGGCAAATCCAGAGTTGACTCAATTATTACTTCCCTTAAGCTGAAAAGAGAAACAGGTCTTGAGGTGCTGCCACATATCTGTTGCCGTGATAAAAATGCGGTTTCTCTGCGCTCCGTACTTCTCGGTGCCTATATGGAGGGAATCAGAAATACTCTTGTTGTAACAGGTGACCCTGTGCCGGGAGAATACAAGGCAGATATAAAAAGCGTATTTAATATGAACTCCTACACTCTTATTGATATGATTTCACAAATGAATGAAAGTGTATTTGATGAGGGTAAAATATATATAGGCGGCGCAGTAAACCTTAATGTTAAAAATAAGGAGGCAGAGCTGAAAAGACTTTTGAAAAAGCATGAAAACGGTGCGGAGTTTTTCCTTACTCAGCCTATATTTGATAACAAAACCATTGATTTTATCAGGTCACTGCCCAAGGACAGGGATTATAAAATACTGGCAGGCATTATGCCTCCTGTAAGCTATAAAAATGTTCAATTTTTAAATAACGAGCTTGCAGGCGTTACCATCCCCCATGAGCTTGTGGCACGCTTTAATCCCGATATGACCAGAGAAGAAGCTCAGGCCATAGGCGAGGATATCGCCTGTGATATAATTTCAAGAGTAAAGGACCATGTTGACGGGCTTTATCTTATTGCCCCCTTTAACCGCTGTGAAATGATTGCAAGTATAATTAAACGGGCATTGTGAAAAAATTATAAAAAATATATGAGGTGAATTAATATGTCAGATTGTTCAAGCTGTCCTTCCAACGGCAAGTGCGGCAATGACAGCAGAAGCTGCGGTATTGTAAACAACCCTGCAAATAAGATTAAATATGTAGTAGGTGTAATGAGCGGCAAAGGCGGAGTGGGTAAATCCACTGTTTCCTCTCTCCTTGCAAGGGCACTCAGAAAAAAAGGCTATAAGGTAGGTCTTATGGACGCCGATGTTACGGGGCCCTCCGCAGCAAGGCTTATGGGACTTACAGGCAAGCGTGCCTATGCTGAAAATAAAATGATTGTGCCGGTGGAAAGCGCCGAGGGTATTAAGGTTTTAAGCCTTAATATGATGCTTGAGGACGAAAACCAGCCTGTTATATGGAGAGGCTCACTTTTATCAAGCTGTATTCAGCAGTTCTGGGGTGAAACAAACTGGGGCGAGCTGGATTATCTTATAATAGATATGCCACCGGGAACAGGTGACGTTACCTTAACTGTAATGCAGTCAATCCCCTTAAGCGGAGTTATTACAGTAAGTCTGCCGCAGGATATGGTAGGTATGATTGTTACCAAATCAATTAATATGGCTAAAATGATGAATGTTAATGTACTTGGTATTATTGAAAATATGAGCTATATGCTTTGTCCCCACTGCGGTGAAAAAATTAAGCTCTTTAACGGGGATAATGTGAAGCTTGCGGCAGAAACAGGCGTTGAACTGCTCTGTGAGCTGCCTACCGACCCTACTGTAGGCTCCGTTGCTGAAAACAACGGTAATATTAAGGAGGAAATTGCACAGCAATTTGACTATTTGGCTCAGAGAATTGAGGATAAACTGAAATAAAAATTATTTATGAGGTTTTGTTTATTTACAAAG
>CALIRN010000187.1 GCA_938042265.1 uncultured Eubacteriaceae bacterium | reverse complement strand
TGTCCCACTGAATTTCATAGCCTGCATTCTCAAGAATTTCTCTTAAGGGCAACATCGTTCTTCCGTTTATAATCTGCACAGAATTTTCAAGCTTCTTTGCAGTTATATTAAAATATACATCATAGGCAAAAATTTTGCTTGTGCCTGTTGTGAGAATGATATAACGATAATCATTGCTTATTTTGACAATTTTTGTACCGGAATCCCATTCAACATCAAAGCCAAGCTTTTCAAACACGTCTCTTATAGGCACATAGGTGCGGCTGTTGACAATGACAGGCTGCTGAGAGGTGTACTGTATCTGCTCCCCGTCATATACAATACCATCTGCAAATACAGGTGCTGACATAAGCATAACTCCTGCAATACAAAATGCAATAAACTTTTTCATAGTGTTGCCCTCCTTGAATATATATGATTAATTTTATGCCTTTTCAAAGTCTTTTGTCTTTTTCCCTTCATTTTTCAAAATTAAATAAATAACAAACATAATGCACCCATAGCAAACGGGAACAATACTCATCATTCCAACCATAAAAACATCAAAACCTCTTAAGAGTCTTCATATCACTTACCACAAGTTAAATTTTATTTAATTCTATCACATATCAATATATTTTGGCAACTTTTTTATACATGGGCATAGGAATGTTGTATTTTTCTCCTGCCTCAACCACCCTATGAATAAGTCCGTCAGCCTCGGAGGCTCTTCCCGCCGCAATATCTCTCTGCATAGAGGTATCCGCATCGGGCTGCAGTCCTGCAATAATATCCAGATTTACCTTAACCATATCCTCCTCAAACTCAATGCCCATTGCCCTGCCCAGTTCCAACAGCTCAGTCATAAGGGCAATAACCGTATCCCTTGCCTTTCCCTCCCTTACAAAGTCCCCTGCTCTTGCATTACAGTAAAGACCTGCTGCACCTACAGGTGAAACGTAAGTAAACTTACGGAAGGTATCCTTTTTGATATTATCCGAAAAATGAGCTTCTATTCCTGATTTTTCCAAATCAGCGGCAACATTTTTCATAATATCCTCATTTTTTCTGTCCTGTCCCTGTCTTAAGCCAAAATATACCCTAAATATATCCGAGGGCTTGGCAATAACACCGTATTCCTTAATAAAGCTGTAAATATAGACACAGCCGTCAGTTACGGTTAAACCGGGCAGCTCCTTCTGCATGGTAGCGCCTGTACCAAACACATTTAATATGGGTATAACCACAGTATTGCCATGTGACGCTTTTTTGACAAATTCAATCGCCTCATTTATGGAATAATACTTGACACATACAAAAATCACGTCAGCCTTGTCGGAATATTCCTCCATAGTGCATACCCCGGAAGGCAATACCATAAATTTTCCCCTGTCAGAGCTTTCTATTGTAAGTCCTCTTTCCTTAATTGCTCGTAAATGCTTTCCCCTTGCAATAAGGGTTACATCAAAGCCCGATGCAGCCAAATATCCGCCTATACAGCCGCCCGTGCCGCCCGTACCTGCTATTACATATTTCATACCGTTCACTCCAATTTAATTTTAATATTAATTTTATATTAGAAAAATCTCTTTAAATAAGGTGTTTTAAAAAATACTTTATATTGTGTGTATATTACGGTAACATCTTAAATAATACATTTTACTTATATATTATAACAAAATGAAAGATATTTCAACTCACTTGCAAAACATAATCGTAAAATAAAATGTGTCCTTAGAGCTTTATTTTAAGGGCACATTTTCACTTTAAAATACTCTTATATTAAAAATTCGACATAATTGTGTAATTCATTACACTGTAAATGTGTACAATTACCAGTATGATAAAATTATACTAAAAAATACATAGTAAAGGAGATAATAATTGCTGTTTTTATCATACACATAGGTTGATGTTGTACCCGTACCGTCGGTAAGCAGCTTTCTCTCCTTAAGCAGACGGTTATTTTTATCATATGTATATGATGTTGTTTAGCTGTTGCCGTCAAGATAGTAGGTATATATGTAGCCTGAAAATGCTGCTGTAAAACAATCCCCGTTTCCTTATATTTAATCTTGTTTTTTTACTTTATAAAAATATCCATCTATATCTAAGTATGTATTACCTACAGCATCAGTCATAAGTCGAATTTCGGAATCAAATTTTCTATGTTCTAATACTTCATAGTAAATTTTCCCCTCGAAATGTATCTCACTCGGAACCTTATATCCAAAAAATAAATCTTCTGCAGAGCTATAATAATATCCTAACTCTGACGGTGGACTAACTCGTAAAACTGTATTGGAGGAAATTATAAATTTTTTACCAACATACTTAGATATTTCATCTGTAACTACATCTTCTAAAACAACATCTGTATCCAATTCATCAGGACTATAATGTTGAACAGCCAACCCTTCAAATTTTTCAATTGTCCATACACCAGTAAATTGGGAATCCTGACATTTATTATCAATTCTTTGTATTAAAAAGACAATACATCCAGAAATTATTAAAACCAAAATCACAATAATGAATAAATATTTTCTGTACCTATGCATACAGCATTAACCTCCTTAAACGTCTTAGTTCCTCGTATAATCTCCATATTGATATATTTTGTATTTATTTTTTCTTCTTGACTCTAGTCCCGAATAGAATTTACCTTGCATATTTTGGGTTTCCGTTGATAAGGTATTCCATAGCTTAGTGCTATTCTTCTCACTAACTGCCACTATACTAATAGCTAACGAACTGTATGGTTTACCACTATTTTTCAATTCAGGTCTTTGTACCAGACCCATACCTCTGTTAAATGAAAAATCGACTAATGCATCTCGTTCCTGTTCAGAAAAACTGTTAATATTTATAGAATATCCATAGTTTTGATTTAGTGATTTGATAGTACCAATGACTCTATTATAAACTCTTTCCAAATCTAATAACAGCAGTTTGGTAGCCAATGACTCATTTATTCCTTCGTTGTAAATTCCACTTTGTATTTCATCATCCGTTAAATCGTGACCATATCCAATCGTTTTTCCATTATTATACAAAACGTGCTTTCCGTTTTCCACTACCAATCCCTCTGATTGCTTTACAAAATCTACAAATTCGTTTGAGAATCTACTGCTTTGTTCTGGTCCCTGAAGTCTATTTCCTCTTTAATCAATATTAGGAATCTTAGCATATCTATCAAAAATATTAACCATTGCCTTATTACTAGATTTTCCAGATAAACCATACGGATCTAAATAATAAATTGGATTTTCACCACAATAGCTATACCAATTACCACCATCTCTGATTGGGTCTTCGGTTATAAAAGTACCTGTTGATGGACTATAATATCTATTTCTCAAATAAATATTATCGGTTTCCACATCATAGTACTCGCCGCAGTATCTCCAAGGGTTAGTATCGGTATCGACCTTATCTATTTCATTTCCAAAGGCATCATACTCATAGGTTTTGGTAAGGCTGCCGCTTGTGTTTGTAAGTCCCTGTACATCACCATGAGGATTATACATATAGTAGGTTTTTACGTTAGTATTAAGGTTAGTACCCATCATGCGGCTCTGTCCTCTGCCAAACATATATA
>CALIRN010000186.1 GCA_938042265.1 uncultured Eubacteriaceae bacterium | reverse complement strand
CTCATTTGGCTGCTCATGCACCCTGTACACAAATGGCAGCTCCAGCCAAAAGTAATGCTCCGCAATACATTCATTGGCGGCAAGCATAAACTCCTCAATAATGCTTGTGGCAATATTACGCTCATAAGGCTTAACGTCAACGGGTTTACCATTTTCATCAAGGATAATTTTAGCCTCCTTAAAATCAAACTCAATAGCCCCCCTCCTGCGCCTTTTGTTAAAGAGAATATTCCTCAGCTCCTGCATAAGCAGAAACATAGGCATAAGGGCAGAATATTCCTCCTTATATTCCGAATTGGGATTTGTAAGCAGGTCATTTACAACAGTATAGCTCATACGTCTGTCAACGTTAATAACCGCCTTCTTAATTTCCGAAGAAACCACATTGCCTTTTCCGTCTATTTCCATAACACAGCAGAGGGAAAGTCTGTCACATCCCGCATTAAGAGAGCAAATACCGTTGGACAGTCTGTGAGGTATCATGGGAATAACCCTATCCACAAGATATACACTTGTACCTCTCTTATATGCCTCCCTATCAAGACGTGAGCCCTCCTTAACATAGTGAGATACATCGGCAATATAAACACCAAGCCTATAATTACCACCTTCAACTCTTTCCACCGAAACCGCATCATCAAGGTCCTTTGCGTCCTCACCGTCAATGGTCACCATCTGTACATTTCTGTAGTCGGCCCTGCCCGTCTTATCCTCCTCAGGCACTTCCTCAGGAATATTTGCCGCCTCATTTAAAACCTCATCAGGAAATTCCGTAGGTAAATCATATTCCTTTATAATAGAAAGGATATCCACACCGGGGTCATTGATATGTCCCAAAATTTCAATAATTCTGCCCTCCGGATTACTGCGCTCCGTAGGTGCTTTGGTAATTCTTACAACCACCTTATGCCCCGTAACAGCACCCATGGTACTGTCCCTGTCTATATAAATATCCTCGCCGAAACGCTTATCATCAACCCTTACAAAGCCAAAGCTTTTATTTTTTACCTGCTCAAAGGTGCCTACTACGGTTTTTAAGCCCCTTTCAAGCACACGCACAACCTCACCCTCGGCACTTTTGGTTGTCTGCCGCACAATCCTTACCATAACGGTATCCTTGTGCATTGCCCCGTTTACCTGAGAGCGGGGTATAAAAATATCCCCGTCCTTACCCTCAACACGTACAAAGCCAAAGCCCCTTTCGTTGCCGATAAAACAGCCGGTAACCAGGTCAAAAGCCTCAGGTATGGCAACTTTACCCTTTTTTGTAATAATAATTTTACCCTTGCTTTCAAGCTGTGAGAGCATATCGTAAAACATGGGCATATCCTCTGGTCTGATACCCAGCAAAAAAGCTATATCCCTGCTTGTCATAGGTCTGTACTGCTTATCTGCCAAAAAGCCTAAAAGCTTCTCCTGTCTTTCCTGATACAGTGTATCCATATAAACACCTCCTCTTTCATATATATCCGCCCATGCAGGCATGGCGTCCATTTTCCTTGTTATTATATCATATCCGCAAGGAAATCAAAGCTACAAGTCTTGTCTTAATCGGATATGATACGAAATAGGGCGGCTTTGACGACCTGTGAGTAGTATAATGCAAAAGCTTTGCTTTTGCGGA
>CALIRN010000185.1 GCA_938042265.1 uncultured Eubacteriaceae bacterium | reverse complement strand
ATTTTTACCGTTATTTTCGATATATCCTATAACATCCTCCGGAGGATAGCCAAGAAACAATCCTATTTCGTGTGGAAATTCTTCCTGATATCTTATTTTGTCAAGCAGGTATTTTACGGTTTCATTCGTATCATTGGTATTATATCCAAAGCTGTTTAAAAGACAGGCATTACATTTCTCTGACACCATACTTTTAAGCTCTTCGGGACGATAAACATAAATAAGTCTTTGTCCCTTACAGCCCTTGGTTCCCTTTACCTCAAGCCCTTTGGACTTTAAAATATCAACACATCTTTTAAGCTCACGTCCCATATCCTTACAATAATTGCCAAGGCAGAATATGCTGCCAAGCTTTAAGCCTGCAAGAGTAGGTGCACAGCATTTTATAATCAGCTCTTCAGCCACTAAAATCTCCTCCTTATACTGCATATTCCTTTAAAATTTTATCAAGGGCAGATGCACTGCTGCTATGAGAGCGTACTATGGTTGTGGTACTTCTTTCGCCTTCTTTAACTGCGGCATATACCATTTTATGTGATACAGTGCCCGTAAACAATACAAGTAAATCGGGAGATCCAATTTGTTTTTTTAAATTACCGTTAGGCTGTGTAAATACCTTAGCTTTACAATTATGATTTTTACACAGCTCCTTATACTTTCTCACCATACAATCGTTTCCGCCAATAATAACAACGCTCATAATTTCACTCCTTATAAATCAATATTAGGTTAGCGGTGGCTAACCTACAGCTACATTTAATTGCTTTTTATGTTTAAATACAAGTACAAATTTCTGAATCCCTCTTGGCATTATTTTATGTAATATATAAATAATGATACGGTCCAAATTTTGGGAATACGGGTTAGCTTATTCTAACCAAGATCTAAAAAAATATAATCCAACATATTAGGAGCAGGATTAAAATATTTAGAGGTTAGATAATGCTAACTTATTATATTTATATCATTTAATTTAGGCTTTGTCAAGTAGTGTTTTAAATATTTTTTACTGATAATGTAAGTTTCTGCTCAGATAATCAAAAAGCATATAAAATGTTTTTGTTAAAGGAGTGATGCAAGTTGATTTTTTTTGTTTTTTAGTAATATACTTACTTTTGCTCCGTTCAGGTAAGCTCCTTGATATACTCCTGCTTTTCTGCCAGAAAAGCAGGAGTATAAACATTGATTAACACTATCAGCGTATTTTTTTGCATCTTAAAAGGGACCACAGCAGAAGTAAAAATATAACTATACTTCCTAAACTATTAAGAGAAAATCTACCAGATATATTTATAAAGTCATGCAGAGTTTTACCGCCAAAGGGGATTACGGCAAACATGGCAAGTATAATACCTGTCAGCCCCTCTCCGGCTATAAGACCGGAGCAGTAAAGAATACCTTTGCTTATGCCCTCTTTGGCGGTGCCTGTTTTGTCAAATATATACCGTATTATACCGCCTGTCATTATGCCGGCACTAAGTGAAAAGGGCAGATACAGCCCTATACATAACGGCAGAACGGGTATGGCAATAAAACCGCCTATAGCTACAAGTGTCCAAGGGAGAGAATCTCCCATTACTCCCTCAACTACAAGTTTCATCAGCGTTGCCTGAGGCGCCGGCAGTTCGGCTGAGCCATAGCCCCAAGCCATATTCATAAGATACAGTACTAAGCCTATTATCAGTGATGAGGCGGTAACACCTATAAGCTCGCCGATCTGCTGACGCTTTGGTGTTGCGCCAAGGATGTAACCTGTTTTTAAATCCTGTGAGGTGTCACCTGCAACGGAAGCAATTATACATATTATGGAGCCTATGGCAATAGCGCCCGTCATACCTTCATAGGCAGAGGTGCCTGTCAGCTTAAGTATAAGAGTAGAGATTAACAGGGTTGCTATTGTCATACCCGAAACAGGGTTGTTGG
>CALIRN010000184.1 GCA_938042265.1 uncultured Eubacteriaceae bacterium | reverse complement strand
AAGCGTAGCCTTTGCTTCCTCAGCGACTTTTTGTGCCGTTTCTGCTGTTGTTTTAGCACCCTCAGCGGTTTTTTGCGCCGTTTTCACCTGCTCACCTAAAGTCTGTCCGCTGCTGCCTTTGCTTGCAATACTCTCATCCGCATAAGCTGCTAAAGTACCTCTTAAGCCTCCGTCATAACTTAAGCTTTTGGAACATATTACACTGTAATAGTTGTTCCCCTGCATATCCGTTATGATTATGCCGTCACCCAAGTCCAATGCAGGATTACAGCTATATTCCAATTCGTATGGTCTGTAATCCGTATTTGCCATAGCTGATTTTAATCCTATAAGTGCCTCTGAGGCTGTATCCTTATCGGTAAGCAACGGATTATCGGCAATCGTGTATTCATACTCGCCGTTAACTGACCAAGCCAGTTCCTTTTCGCCGTTTACAATGTATAGTGTATTTATTCCCTCAAAATTGTTTTCAGCAACTTTGAGGGAATAATAATCACTTGGCTCTATTTCGTATCCCGATGAGCCGTATCCGTGAGTCGGTGTTTTATAGTTTATCAGTTTAAGCCTGCCACGCCTGTCAGCTATCCAACAGCCGCCTGCAAGCTCGGCGATATATCCTAAAGCTGTTCTGCAGGTTATATCGCCCCATTCAGGCATACTTTCAATTATCAGACCGTCATTTGTAAACGCATCCTCCGACAACTCCAGTCCACATACCGCTGCAATATCCATTGCAATGGATCTGACCGTATTGGGATAAATATCGGCAGGATTATACGGTGTTTCTGTCTGAGCTATTGCATCATAACCGCTTATCGATATAATGTTGTCCTCTGTATCAACAGTATCCAGATTGAAAATTCCAAGCGGCATTTGCTCTTTCGTTCCATCTTCAAGATCAATCGTAAATATTAATTCCGCATTTTGATTTTTAAAGGATATTCCTGAATATTCGTTGTCAAAATCAGCGATTTCCGCAATCATTTTTGCCGCAGCCACGTTGCCTATTTCAAAATCAGAATTAGCCATTGATTGTGATATTTCAATCTTTTTCAGGTATTCAATTTCGTTGATCCCTATAATAAGGCTACACCTCATAGTTCTTTCACAATTTTTTATTGCATCAACAAATGCATCCGATACACTGTACAATTAAATCACCTACTTTTCGATAAAGCTCATTTCCAGTCCCGACCAACCTGCCACACCATTTTTTACGGTATAAATGGGTGACGAACGGTCACCCACATAAAATGAAAGAGACATATTTGTTCCCATTTCCGGATCAGGATATGAACAGGAAAAGAACATAGGCTTGACAGCCTTTAACAGCTTACTCATTTGGTCAGCAGTAAGAAAGTTCCACTTAAGCTGAAGCTTTCTTTTGGTTGCAATTCTGTCCCTATGCATTATTCCATCTGCCGACCTACCGCTGTTGGAGCTATCAATGTCACTTATTGTACACACCATCTCAGTAGGTGTGGGCATATCAGCACCGTCAATTTTCAACATATAATCACCACCTGTTAAAAGTCAAGTCTGAGCTTGCCGTTTTGTTTCTTTAAAGCATTTAGACTATCAAGCACAACTTTGCCGAACTTGACACCGCCTATTTCAATTATAATCTCAATAGGTGTGTTGTCATAGTGGCTGCCGCTGTTGTTCTGCGACATTATAAGCATGGCAATTCTGCTTGCCAGCTCGTCAATCCAACCTGTATTATTCTCCAACGGCATAACTGCTTCACGACCTGCTTCACCTACCATAGCAAGTGTAGGCTGTTTTACAATACCGCCCTGTGCAAGCTTTGGTATAGTGGGAATGTTAAAGCCGTTAAATTCTCCACCACCAAGGAGTTCAGGTATTTTAAAGCGTATTTTTTCATTTGCTTTATTAATAAACCAATTGATATTATCAATTATATTATTAACTGCCTCCTTAGACAGTTCCTTTACATCTTTTGCAATCTGCTTAAATACATTTTTAATGGCATCCCCTTTAAGTCCGTTTATAATTTCATCCATACCTGTTGACCAGTTGTTTTTGAAATCACCAAAGCTCTCAAGCAGCAGTATTATTGCATCCATAATGTCATTAAACGCATCTAAAACCTTACCTAAATTTGTATTAGCCTTGTCTGCAAAATCAATTATAGAATTACCTGCTTCTTCGGTGTTATCCGCAATATCAGGTCCAAAGGTATCTGCAAACCATTCAACAAATGGTGCTATAATATTTTTCCATACCAAACTGATCGCATATCCAAATTTGCCCACAAGCTCTATAATCTTATTGATGTTAGGTTGTGCCGATTCTTTGTACATCTTATCCCATTCTTTGGCTAGATTATCAAGAACCGGAGCCATATCCTCGTTATACCATTTAAGTATGGCGTTTGTCATTCTGCTTGTGCCTTCTTCGAAATCATCAAACATGGGACTTATATAATCATCATAGGTTTTCTGTGCAGCTTCAAACGTATCGTCTACCGATTGCTTTAATGTGCCTGTAATAGTTTCAATCGGCTTTAACGTATTTTCTATAGCAAGCTTTAAATCATCCTTATTGTTAATAATAGGCTGAGTTATACACCGAAACAAATCGGCTCCAAACTGCGTACCTAAGTCAAGTGATCCAAGGAAACCGTTACTGAATATACCTATTATATTCGCTGTTATCTGCTGACCGGTTTC
>CALIRN010000183.1 GCA_938042265.1 uncultured Eubacteriaceae bacterium | reverse complement strand
AAAAGCTGTTTGATTCTTTTTTCATAGTTTGCAAAAAAATATCGTTAATAATATTATGAATTGGTATTCTTATTATCTAAGACAATCTTCTTACTGTCCTTCTCCGATAATTTCACTCGAAGCTCCGGCAGTTCTTCCCCTTGTTTAATTGTAACGACCGACGCCGTAACCGTTGCTTTTGCAATATGATTTATGATTACAAAGGCAAGTGCGCCGACAGCTAAAATTAAAACTGCTGCCAAGGAAAGAATCAGAAGTCGTCTTTTTCTGTCTTGTCTTGTCTTTTCTTCTTTAATTTTTCCCATTGCACTTTATCTCCTCTATTGCGATGTCTCAGTATGCCTTATCATTATAACTTTGTTCGACATATTTCGCAATGAAGATAAATGTAAATAATTCTTAAAATTCATTTAAAAATGCGTCTAAGATATTACACGAATTCGTAATACTTCCTCTACGGTTCCAAGCTCTTTGATCACATTTTCAGAGACTGCAGAGTCAATATCGATCATGGTATATGCATATTTCCCTTTACTTTTGTTCGTCAGATCCGCAATATTCATATTGTCGTCTGCCAGGATCTTTGTAAACTGTCCGATCATATTCGGTACGTTGTGATGAAGAAGCAAAATTCTTGTATTATTTCCGCGAAGTCCCATATCACAGTCCGGATAATTGACGGAATTTTTAATATTTCCATTTTCCAGATAGTTTTTAATCTGACTTGCAGCCATAACTGCACAGTTGTCTTCCGACTCTTCTGTAGATGCTCCCAGATGTGGAATTACAATGGCTCCTTTGACACCTGCGATCTGAGGTGTCGGGAAGTCTGTCACATAATGCTTCACATGTCCGGATACAAGGGCATCGACCATTGCTTCTTCTTCTACTAACACATTTCTTGCAAAATTCAAAACAACAACACCTTTTTTCATAAGACCAAGCGCATCTTTATCGATCATGTTCTTCGTGGCATCTGTTGCAGGCACATGAATGGTAATATAATCACAATCTTTATATATTTCATCCACTGTCTTTGCATGACGGATACTGCGTGACAATCTCCATGCGGAATCTACAGAGATGTATGGATCGTATCCATAGACTTCCATTCCAAGATGCGTCGCTGCATTTGCCACCAGCACGCCGATAGCGCCAAGCCCGATCACTCCAAGCTTCTTTCCTTCCAGCTCGCAGCCGGAAAAAGCTTTTTTCGCTTTTATAATTGCCCCTGTAAATATCAATCAGATAGCCTGCCGCCTGAAAGGTGTAAAAGGAGATACCCGCAGGCAAAACAATACTGAAGCCTTTTATGGGATAATCCCTGCCTAAAAGCTCATAAAGCCAGCCAAATGTATTACTTATAAACATAAGATACTTGAAAACGGCAAGTATTCCGAAATCCAGTGCCAAAGCAAGCGCCAAACGGTATTTTTTTGTTTTTCCGTCCTCTGCGGACTCTATTGCAATACCGCCGATATAATTTATCAGTATTACTCCCAAAAGCAAAAAAATCAGCTCAGGCCGCCAGCTCATATAAAAAATCAGGCTTGCCGCCAAAACAAGCTTCCACTGCATATTTTTAGGTACAATATAGTAAAGCGTTATTGTAACAACAAAAAATATAATAAAATTAAGTGAATTAAAAAGCATAATAAACTCCTCCGTAACTTGATTATATCCAATTTTCGTTTTTCATTCAACATAATTCTCACAAAACCTTGAAAATTTACCTGTAATATTATAAAATAGGTTTAGTATATTTATTGGAGGTTTATATATGAAGAAAGGCACCCTTACTTTTATACTTATACTTATTTCAGGGCTTGTAATAGGCGGTCTGATAGGCGATACCCTAGGCGGTATTCCCTTTTTGACCTGGCTTAACTATGGCAAGCAAATAGGCTTAAACCCACCCTTTTCACTGGATTTATCCTTTTTTACCCTGCAACTAGGTATGACAATAAAGCTTAATATTGCAGGCATACTGGGTATGATTATTGCAATAATAATTTACAAAAAAATATGATGATAACGGAGAATAATTATGGCAGATATAATTTTAGCGTCACAATCCCCACGCAGACAGGCTTTATTAAAGCAGGTTGATATTGACTTCAAAGTAATATGCTCTAACTGTGATGAAAGTTATCCCTCTGAACTTACACCCTCTCAGATAGTTATGGGTCTTTCAGGCAAAAAAGCGGACAGTGTTTTTGACAAAATTATCTCAGGTGATGATTTTGCAGATAAAATTGCCGTTATTGCCGCAGATACCATTGTTGCCCTTAATGATAAAATACTGGGCAAGCCAAAGGATACTGAGGACGCCTTTAATATGCTTAAGGCACTCTCAGGCAAAAAACACAGCGTATACACAGGCGTTACAATATTGTATGCCTCCTCAGGAAAAATCAGTATGGACAGTATTTTAAGCAAGGCAGAAGTTAATTTCCGCAATCTTACCGATGAGGAAATTATTGCTTATATTGCAACAGGCGAGCCTATGGACAAGGCAGGCGCTTACGGAATACAGGAGAAAGGCGCCGTACTTGTGGACAGCATTTCAGGCGATTACTATACTATTGTAGGTCTGCCTGTTTCAAAGGTATATCAAAGCCTTAAAATAAACGGTTTTATTTAACAATGTAGTATGTCCCCGAGTTCTATGGCAGTTGGTGCTTAATCAAACCCTGGGTTGATACCAAAGGATAATGAGTCAATAAAAACTCATTATTTTTAATATAAAAAACCTTGAAATCAATAAGACTTCAAGGTTTAATTTAAATAACGTAAGGAGGATTTGAGTCCTCAAATATAGCTGAAATCCTTTAATTACTACGTTTTTTTGATATATTTATTTTTTGACCCCTTCAATTTGAACCCAATTTTTAGCCTCTAACATATAACTATCATATTAATTGCTTTGGCTTCTTCCTCTTTAATCGAATGTATATGTTTGTTATATATTATCGTTATACTTGCACGCCCCATAATTTTACTTATAACTTCTATGTCCACTCCCCTACTAAGCTTATCAGTACAGTTGGTTCATGGCTTTTGGTTTATTTTAGAGCATTTTTATCACCCTTTTACATTATACCACATCTTATCAAAAAAAGACTACCCTTTCGGGTAGACTTTTTCTACAAGCTGAGGACTTGTCATTTCAAAATGACAAGCCCTTTTTGTACAATTTAACAAAAGCTTGATAATAATGACGGGCTTACGGTAACCGTATTTTTTTACTTTCCTAAGCCCTGTGACGTTTGCTTACGCAATATAACACAACTGCAAGCAATATTAACAATGTACCCATGCCATAATACACCCATAATCCGTAACCGCCCGTTGACGGAAGCACCATGCCTTTATAATTGATGATTGTCTGCTCATTAATCCCGTCAGAGTCACAGCCTGAGCGACTAAGTATATAATTTTCTTCAGCTCGGTTATAGCCGTCGGGCGCCTTAAGCTCTTTAACAAGATAAGAATTTTCACTTAAATCCTGCCATTCAATAATGCCGTTATCTGAGCTTACTGCAATAGATTTAAGGTAATATGTGCCAGAGTCATCGGTTATTTCCATAACAACAGATGAGTCTAAGCCATATAAAGCTTTAAAATCATTAAATTCCGCCTCGCTCAGCATATCTGCCTTATCGGTTGTATAAAGACCGAATACGGCATTACCCAAAGGTCTGTTTTCATCGTCCGTCTTGGTAAGCTTTATTTTCCAATCCAAGCCCGCATTATCAAACTTCAGTGCAATATTCCTGTCAGGTTCATAGGTAAATGTATAATTACGCTGTTCATTCATACCGTTAGTAGCAAAATACTCATAGTTTCCGTCGAATGCAGTTTCCACAACATTATACCTGGTATCGCTCTCCCATGACCATTTTGCGCCTGTTCGATTTAATTTTCCATCTGAATATTCATACTTATACAAATCACCATATGGATCAAGCATAAGCACGTCGGACGTCGATTTACCATTTTCAACCTGCAATTCAACATAAGTGAAATCTCTTCCGCCCAAAAGTGAAGCTATGCTCTCCTTGCTGAAGTCGTTTATGATAATTGGCTCTCCGTTGTAAATTATAAAACCAAAGGTTTCATTCTTTAAAGCATTGACAGGATTGCCGCTGCTACCCACCAGTGTTTTGGAAAGCCTTGGAGCACCCGGTATACGTACACCTACATTTAAAGGCGCCGCATATAAGTAGGTACCGTCAACAAGATAGTCATAAGCAAAGCTGTTCCAAGCAATATGACCTGGAGCTGCGTCGCCGTCAATCACCGCATTAAATTTAAGCTTAATATCTGCGTCTTTTGGAATTAAACGATTTTCATCAGCAACCTCTCCAATGCCCGCCTTATCATCAATAATCAGCCTTATTGAACGTGTACCGTCTGACATTTCCGTTGACCACTTATCGGTATCTACGCCCCTGAAATCGGTTGATTTATCAAACTCAGTGGCATCACTATATTCAATTGTATATTTACTCTTATCCAGCTCTACATTATTTACGGTAACACTGAAGCTCGGATTATCTGCCAGACGTACCTTAAACTCACTGTCACGGCTGACGTCACTTCTGATTGTGCTATGATCACCCACTTCAGGCAGATTATCAATAATTACAAGCTGATCCATAACAATATTTTCTGCATTGTTTACCGTCAGGGTATAAGTAAATTCCTTATTTTTGTCATTAAGGAATATATAATTATTATCCAAATCAGTTGACTTTGCAGTGTTACTTTCATTACCACATTCGGTTATCTCTTTTACGGCACCTGTAGGATAGCTTGTGTAAATATTTACAGGAGCTTTATCCGTAACACCCGTATTATTTCCGTTTTCATCGGTTTGGTTTTTACCCTGAGTAACCTCTGAAGCATCGTAGGTTTTATCCGCAGTAATAAGCCTTGCATGATTAATATACTGTCCATCTGTCTTTGATGATGATCTGTCAATAGTTGACAAATCAATCTTCGCGTAGCTGTTAGGCAAAATACTCCAGCTTGAATCGACAAACTTAACCGTTAATGTTTCATTTCCTTTTTCATCACGTTTAATTGAAACATTAATAAGACTGTTTGTACTGGACATATCACTGATTCTAAGAGTAGCCCAGAACCATACACCATCGCCGTTAATCGGAACAGTATATTCGCTACCATCATTGGACATAATATTTATTGAACTGTCACCTACAGTTCGCTCTCCTATTGTAAACAGATATAATCGTGTTTTGTCTGAACTCTGGGCTCTGAGATATTCATATCCGTCCCAACTGCTTTGCCAATGCTTGTGGAAATTTTCGTCATTGCTTATCAGACTATACTTTACATCACCCTCAAACAAATAAGGAGCTTCCATAGTATCCTCAAAGGTATAATCAGTAATAGGCAATGTACCGTTACTGTGCAGCTTTACTGTCCAATTAATAGGCTGATTTGCCTGTATCATAGGATTCTCTACCGTCTTTGTAATACCGGGAATAACCTCACCCTTGGTAACAGCAACATCAGATACAAGCCATTTAGGGTCATGATCAGGATTAAGTTCAGATTTTTCGGTAAAGCCTGCGGCAGTAGCCTCAGCATCACTGTAAACCTTGCGTGTACCGTCATTAGGTTCCTTTCCGTTAGCATCAGAAATATTTATCTTAGTTGTGGTATCCGCCACAACCTCGGAGGCCTCACCGCCATAATTAATATACTCCATTGCCGTGGTATTAACCGCCCGATTAATATCAGCATCACCCGTAAAGCAGGTATAAGCAAACTGGAAATATTGACCCGGCTTAAGATAAGGATTACCGTTTTCATCTGACTCAAGATTATTATCCGTATCACTTGCATCTGTAAATGTAAATTTAAGTCTGCTTCTTCCATCCTCGGTTTTTGTCGTTCCCTCATAGTGAACATCAGCCTTAACAAAGTTTGGATCATAATCTGTAAAGCCTTCAGGCATAGCTATTAAATATTTCTGCCTTATACCACCAAACTGAGTAGGCATAGTGTTGTTATCGCAAAGATTTGTACTTCCAACAACCTGTGCACCATTCGGATCCGGCCATTCTTCCAAAACTACACACCTTAATGCCATATACTCAAAACCCTTAGGCAGTATGTCATACACAGGTGAAAGATACATATTTGTTTTTCCACTGTTTTTAAGTATTACATAATATGTAACAACATTTCTGATTTCAGAGCAGTCACTATGATTTTCTACATAATGATATCTGTCTGCACCCCTAAAATAATCATAATAACTATTCCAAAAGCCATCCTTTGTATAATAGCCTGTTTCATAAACACCCTTTTGCAAAAGCACTTTACCGGGGTCTGAAAGAGTATGCGTAACCGTTTTAGGCAAATTATAGGTATACAATGTATTTGAGAGAACCGAACCACCCTTTTCATCAAGATAAGCTGCCCATTTTTCATCATCAGCAGGGAATACTAACGTTACATATATATATGCCTTTCCGTCATGCTCAGTAAAAGTAATTTTAAAGCTGTCAGACCATGTTATATATTGCTGCCCTTCCTTTAACGTACCATATTGGTTAGGATCAGGATTACTGTCTGTAAGCGTCCACTCATTACCCTCGCTTTGAGCAATAGGGGTTTCTCCATAAGTTATGGTTACTCCGTTTTCCGTCTTATAGTTAAAGGATACATTATCCTTTGACCACGTAAAACCTGTGGGAGTTTCGGGCAGCTTATCATATATATCCTTTCCGTACAATACGGTTTCCGCATCACCCAAACTTGTAAATTCAAGCCTGTAGGTAACAACATTTTTATCCTGAGTTATGATTGAAGCATCATCATCATCAATCACATCATTTTTAGGCAGGTTTGCCTCATTTGTAACAATATTTTTATCAAAGCCGATAACTGCACCGCCACCAAAAATAGTATCCCAAAGTCTATGTGTTATGTGGTCATTAAGCCATGCCTCATTGCTTATTGAAAAGCTGTCGGAGTTACAGCCGGAAAGCTCCTTGTTTGCAAGGGCTGTATAGCATATTTTCAAAGAATAGCTGTCCCTTTTTGTATCCTTTATATACCACTTTATAATTGTATCCAAACCGCCGCTGTTTTCCAATACCGTAACGGAATCTGCATAAATTCCGTTAAGCCACACACCCTTATAGGTTCCTGCACTATTTAACACATAATAATCAATGCCGTTATAGGTGCAGGTTTCAGCAGTCCAGCTCGCATTTTCATTTTCACTGACAGGAGCCAAAACAATCTGGGCACCTGCCATGTGGTCCACTATAGGAAGCAAATCATAGCTGCCAGTTCCGTTGTGCGCTATATAAAGGTAATAATCAACAACCGTATCATCATTAAGTACAAAGTTGTTATCAAGCATTTCTCCGTCTACGGAAGCACCTTTTCTCAGTTCAATTTCCTTGTTTACACGGGCGTCATCATTTGTTTGTTTTTCCCCTATCTTGTTGCCTTCCTTATCAGTAACGGTTACAATATTCTGAGTCCTAAGGTTAGCATATGCATTAGGATACTCATAGAAATACGCACGATCTGCAGGAAGATACATAAAGGAATTTTTTACCGTTGCAGTATACTCAAATTCTTTGTGTGCACCGCCCTCAAGATTATAGTTTTCAGGATAATCCCATATTATACGGTAATAGTCATCCTGTGTGACAATATATCCTATACTGTCAAGTGCCGACTTAATATCAACTTGCTGCTTTCCCTCGCCGATTGTAATTTCATTTATTGTATCATTATACTCGGCTTTAAGTGTCAACACCTCATTTACATAGGATAAGGTTAATTTTGCATCAGATGTCAATGCATTTGTATCAGCCTGTTCATAATAACCGTTATACATACTGTCAACGCCAGTATTCTGTGCAGAAATATCGGCAGTTGTATTGCCGTCTGTTGTTTTTACGGTTCCTGAAGTGAGCTTTGAAAGTACTGCATTTTCAATAATAATCTGCATATACTCAGAGTCATCTACACTGCCGTCAAACATAGCCTGCATATTTTCAGCCTTAATATACTGGGTTGTTTCCGCTTCTCCCAAATCATCATTTATTTTACCTAAATGCTCATAAGGGAATACACTCGTATTATCCAAGGTAATTCTGTAAGTAACATCATCACCCATAAATTCAGGTTTGTTAAGCCTTTCCTTATTTAGAGTAATATCTCCGTTACCTGCCGTAATAGTGGTAGTATCAGCCGCAGTGCCAACCTGGTGTGCCGAATAGGTGTAAAAAAGGTCAGTATCCACATCATTTTTTATTTCAAATTTCTGATCTATTGTTACACCATTATTTGCCACCAATATTTCCGAGCCAAAGGTTAATGTGGCATGTATAGCCGAAATTTCCGATTTAGTATCAGTGTTTGTTGCTCTCCAGCAAACATAAATATCACCGTTATCGTCCTTTTCAAGGTACATTTGGGTAATATTTTCAGTCTGTAGGGATACACTGCATACATCATATTCCCTACCATCTATTGTAATATATAAGTATGCGCTCTTTCCTTTTATAACAAACCTTGTGTTGGCAAGCTCAATACCATCACGCCAGCTTAAGCCCTCTGGTAATTTAAGCTTATCCTTAAAGTCAATATACCTTACATTATCACTGCCTATATTAGCGCCTAAGCTATCCTCCTCTGCCTTCAGGGAAATGTTATAACTTAAATTACTCAATACGGTTTCCTTATCTGTAGTAATTCTAAATCCCGGTGTAAGCTTATCGTTTAAATCCTTTGTTACATTAAATTTTTTTGCATTGGTAATCCATTCAAACTCAAAATATTCGTCGCTTGGAGTAATTCCGCCTAAATCTTTCTGACCCGGCTTTATAACCTTATTTGCGTATTCCTCAAGGTCTTCAGAAGTGCCGCTCACTGTCCAAATATAAACCTTTTTGCCCGGAGCCGTAAAATTAGGATATATAAACTCAGGCTTGAATGAAAGGGTACTGCCTGCCTCCAGTTGCTTTATTTCATAATAATACACACCGTCTTCATCTGTCAGATTAACTCCAACCTGGAAGCCCTGAATACTGAAGTTTGTAGAATACTTTAATTCGCTTTCGCCCTTAAAATATATTCTGTATACATCGCCCACATTGCTGTTAGATAAGGCCGCCACAATATTGGCCGTCTGACCCGTATAAAAAGTATCTTCACCTGTGTATGAAAGCTCTATATCTCCAACCATAATGCTTCTGCCACTATCCTTAGTGGCATCGTCAAAGACTTTTTCACTTAATCCCTCACCAATTTTAGTATTGTTGTAAATATTGCTACCTACACTTGCACCTGCAAAAAGGATGTTTGCCTCTTCGACCGTGGTTTTGCCGCCTATACTGCTAAGCTCTGCACAGTCTGCAAAAGCATAATCACTTATGCTGCTGATATTGTTAATATTTTCAAAGGATACTGAGGTAAGCCTATCATTATTAAAAGCATAGCTGCCGATACCCGTAACCGTATAACTAATGCCGTTTTCATCAATAATTGACTCCGGTACCTTAAAATCTCCGGATACCTCCTTATTTACATATATAAGCTCTGCTTCTCCGTTTTCCAGTCTGAACAGGTTTCCCGATAAATCCGCATAGTATGTGCCTGTTCTATTTAAAGGCTGTATAATACCCGTTACATCATCTCCGTACACCTCAAAGGTATTGTTACCTTCAAAAATAAAACCCTCCGTATTTTCTGATACCTGCTGTAAAAACTTTGCAGGTATTCTGTCAACATCCTTCCCGACGGTTAATGTAAATTTTGAAGCAACTCCCTCAAACAATCGGCTGCAATTAGTATTTGTTTCGCTTCCTATTTCCAGATCCGCTGCATTATAAACAAAGCTGTTTAAGTTGCTGCACCTGTTAAATGCCAACTCTCCAATGTGCTTTGTTGTAGATGGCAGAATTACACTTTCCAGCAGGGAACAATCTTCAAATGCCCTTGAACATATATCCTCAACCTTTGTATTGGATAAATCAATGGAGGTCAGCATCCTGCTGCGGACAAAAGTCTCTCCATCAAGCCTGATAAGCTCACTGCCTTCTTCAAATATAACCTGATTAACATTACAGTCGCTTATTACACCCGTGTTAAGCACCCTTAAGCTTTTGGGCAATATTACGGTACTCATACCGCCTCTTATACTGTAGCTGCCGCTTTCGGTCAAATTTACAAGGGGAGTTAAATCATACACCTGTATATTAACGCAATCATTATCCAATATGGTAGCTATCTGTCCGCTAGCACCCGTAACATTGGTATTGGTTTCAAAGGTTAATTTTTCCAAAGAAGAACAGCCGCGGCAAAAACCCTTTAATGTACTTCCCTGTGCACCGAAGCCATGAGGTATTGTAATTTCCTTTAATGATGTACATTTATAGAAAATGCCAGTATTGTAATAGTTAATATTTGAATCCAGCATTACCACCTGATCCTCTTGGCAGGCTTCCAAATTAATTTTTTCAAGAGCAGAGCACTCGGCAAAAACACTGGCACCGAAAGTATTTATTTTGCTTTCTTCCTCAATAGTTACGTTTTTAAGTGATTTACAGCCGTAGAATGTACAGCTGTCAAGCATTGTAACAGACGCAGGTATGGTAACCTGTGTAAGCCCTGTATTGTAAAATGCTCCGCCTGACTTTAACAGATTTTCATCACCGTTATCCATATCATCAACGGCATTATCAATAACCGTAAGGTTATGACAAGCCTCAAGGTTAATTGAATTTAGATTTGTACATCCGCTAAACGCAGCTCCCCCTATTCTTTCAAGCCTGCTACCCTCGGTAAACGTTACGGTTCTGATATTGGTACAATTTTTTAATGCCGACTCACCTATGGCAGTAATCTCCTGTGAAATAATTATATCTGCTATAACCTCCCTATATTCGGACAAGGTTGAGTCAAGCTCCATAACATTTTCAGGGATTTCGCCGCTGCCTGAAAAGGTCAGCGTATAATCTCCGCTTGAATTAACCGACAAGCTCCACTTTATGCCGCTGACATCTCCCGTCATACGTCCCGAAACGGCACTGCCAAGTGCATTATAAACTTTGATGATTTCCGCTGTGGTTGTTTCGGTATACTTTTCCACAACAGCCTCGCTTAAGCCCTCATTGGTTACAGCCTCAATCGCACCGCCCGACGCAGTGCTGTCCTTTACCTCAACGGTAATCTCCGTTGAGATATTATCCAAAGCGCTGCCTGATACCCGATAATCATCGGCATATCCGTCAAAAATACTTTCCCCCGAGTATCCTGCATAGGCATCTGCCCTTGTACTTTCGATACTTTCTTCTTTATATACCCGAGCGTCCTCATTATTTATAAAATCAGATATATTATGTAAAAATTCAATTGCGCCACCTGTTGTGGCTGCATCCTCCTGCTCATAGCATTTCTCCGTATGAGTATGCTCCTGTATTCCGCAGGTAAGCACCTGCTTTGTTATATAGCAATCCTCATTATGGGTATGCTCATCATCTTCCTCAATATCACAGATAAGCTCACGTATTTCTTCATAGCAGGAGGCACTGTGGCTGTGCTCCTCCATACCGCAAACAGGTTTACTTTCCATTGTAATGGCAGGCAGTATAAGCATATATGTAGTCACAAATACAACAATCGTAGCAAGTACTGTAACAATTTTATGCCAAAATCTGCGTTTATGCCAG
>CALIRN010000182.1 GCA_938042265.1 uncultured Eubacteriaceae bacterium | reverse complement strand
AGGCATTTTGCAAAGCGTCAGCTTACGTGGTTCAGACATCAGTGCAGCGGTATATGGGTTGATGTTGATAAATTTGGCAGCAGTAAGGCAGTAGCTGAATTTATTTCAAAACAAATTAAACAGGAGTAATTATGGAAGAAATAAAGAATTATTTAAAGGATGAATTTGGTTTTGATGACAAGGTAATAGATTATTGCCTTGAAATCGAAAAAGCGATTAGTGAAAAATTTAAAGAAATTGACAGAATAACCGAATACAATCAGTATAAGGTACTTAAGGCAATGCAGAAAAACAGACTTAGTGAAAGCTGTTTTAATGTGTCTACAGGTTATGGCTACAATGACATAGGTCGTGATACGCTGGAGAAAATATATGCTGATGTATTTAATACAGAACTTGCACTTGTAAGACCGCAGATTATTTCGGGAACGCATGCCCTTACAGTTGCCTTATTTGGCAATTTAAGATACGGTGACGAAATGGTATCTGTTGTAGGTGCACCTTATGATACACTGCAAAGTGTTATAGGTCACGTAAGAGAGGTTAAAGGCTCTCTTGTGGAACATGGTATAATTTATAAGCAGGTGGATCTGCTCCCTGACGGCACCGTAAATTACGAAGGTATTGCTGAGCAGATTACGGAAAAAACCAAGCTTGTGGAAATTCAGCGGTCAAAGGGCTATGAATACAGGCCAAGCCTTACAGTAGAAGAAATAGAAAAAATCATTAAAAAGGTTAAATCTGTTAAACCGGATGTAATTTGTATGGTGGATAATTGCTATGGTGAGTTTACCGATTTTAAAGAGCCTACAGATGTTGGTGCGGATTTAATGGTTGGCTCGCTTATTAAAAACCCCGGTGGCGGGCTCGCACCGGTTGGCGGATACATAGTGGGCAGAGAGGAATATGTTGAAAATGCGGCATATCGTTTAACCTCCCCCGGAATGGGGCGTGAGGTAGGTCCAAGCCTTGGTATTATAACCTCACTTATACAGGGGCTTTTTCTTGCACCTACTGTTGTAAATGCTTCTTTAAAATGTGCAATATTTGCATCTGCAATATTTGCAAACCTGGGTTTTGAGGTTATGCCAAAGCCTGAGGAAAAGCGTGGGGATATTGTTCAGGCAATTCAGATGAAAACCCCCGAGGGCGTTATTGCTTTCTGTGAGGGCATCCAAATGGGTGCTGCCGTTGACAGCTATGTAAAACCGGAGCCTTGGGATATGCCGGGTTATGACTGTCAGGTAATTATGGCAGCGGGTGCCTTTGTACAGGGGTCATCAATAGAGCTTTCAGCAGACGCACCTATGAAGGAGCCTTATACTGTATTTATGCAGGGTGGTCTAACCTGGTATCATGCTAAAATAGGTATTATGATAACCGTAAA
>CALIRN010000181.1 GCA_938042265.1 uncultured Eubacteriaceae bacterium | reverse complement strand
CACGTGTTTGTGCGGCAGGCAAAAGGTAAAGGGATTCATATTTTTTATCCTTTATAAGAGCCTGCTTAAGGCGGCAGTTGCCCTCGACAACGTCAATAAGGTCATATACTATTCTATTTTCAAGCCCCATAATAACATCAAGATTACGGAGTCCTATATCTGCATCAATCATTGCAACCTTTTTACCCTGTATTGCAAGACCTGTACCGAGATTGGCTGAGGTGGTTGTTTTACCTACGCCGCCTTTTCCTGATGTAATAACTATAACTTCGCTCATTTTTATCCTCCTAAATATGTATAAAAATTTCTTCACTATCTATAATAACAGATAATTTGGCTTTTTGCACCTTTTTCTTTAAACAAATTACAACAAATTTTCCTAATTACAGCAAAGGCTCTACAAATATCTGATTATCGTTTATATAAGCGTACTGTGGTACAGGCTTGCTTTCATCTTCGGGAAAGCAGGCAATAAGCTCAGCAATACGCAGCTGTGTGGGACGCATATTAAGTGCCGCAACAAAGCAGTCGTGTGAGCCGGAGCAGCCTGCATGGGCAAGCCCTTTAAGTATACCAAGGACAATTATATTGCCCTCTGCAATAAGCTCTCCTCCGGGATTAACATCACCAATAACAACAATACTTCCGGGAAAACGTATTGACTGACCGCTTCTTACCGAGCCTTTATGAAAGGTTGTAAGATTTTTTTTTGCCGTTACAAGAGCCTCCGAGATAAGCTGATTAAGCTTGCCCTCGTCTTCCTTTGGTTTTTCGGTAAATTTAGGGTTTGAAAGTACGGGAGAACTGTTATTACTAATGACAAAGGAAATGCTTAAATCAGTGTTGGAATTAATAACCTCCAGCAGTTCGGTTTCCTGTTCATCAGTAAGTTTGTAGCCTTTGAACATTATAACTGTTTTTGCATCCTTGAAGAAATCTCTTGCAGAGCTTGTTTTTTCTGCAAGAGCTGTTTTTAGCTCTTCGTAAGGCGTATTTTCGTCAAGGACAACAGTTATACCGTTCTTTGTACCCTTGAAGATTACTGTATTCTCATTCATTATATAGTACCTCCGTTACTTAGTAAGAGTGTTGTAATATTTTTTTTCAGGGACTGCATTGATATCCAGATAACTTTCAATAACAGCCTTTGCTACGGTTGGAGCCGGTCCCGTACTGTTGTTACCGTAAGGAATAACAACAGCCACGGAAATCTGAGGATCCTCATATGGTGCAAAGCATACAAAGGTTGTATGCTCGCTTCTATAGCTTGACTCCTGTGCCGTACCTGATTTGGCAGCAACATTTATGGGGAAATCGGTAAAATATTTTCTCAATGTTCCCTTGCTGCCCTGTGTAACGAGCCTCATACCCTCATATACAGCCTTCAGATTTTCTTCCTTAATATTAAGCTCGCTTTCTATCTGAGGCTCATATACGGAAACCGTATCTCCGTTATAAGTTGAAATCTGAGATAACAGATGCATGGTATATCTTTTACCGCCGTTTGCCAGTGTAGCGATATACTTTGACATAATAGCGGCAGTATAGTTGTTGAATGCCTGACCTATGGCTGTTCTTATGGTATCGCCGTCGCGCCATTCCAGTTCACTTTCAGCTATTTCAGGATTACGTGCGGTATAAACGTATCTTTTATACTCAGGTGATGAAATATTGCTTGGATAATTTTTTGTGGAATCATAAATTTCGTATATTTCAACGCCGGTTGAGTCGTTAAGACCAAAGTCCGTCATATATTTGTTAAGTGTCTGAATACCTTTAAGTGTTGTGCCTGCCTTTGAGTTGCCCATATTATATGCAACGGTGTAGAAGAAGTAGTTACAGGAAACCTCCAAGGCGTGAGCAACATTAATACTGCCGTGAGAGCCGTTGCCGCTGCCTACCCAGCAACGTGCATATGGACGTCCAGCCTCAGTAAAGGTGCCTCTGTCATATATAGGCGTATTTGGTCCTATAATACCCTCCTCAAGGCCTGCTATTGCGGTAATCATTTTGAAAATTGAGCCCGGAGCCCTTGGTTCCTGAAAAGGTCTGTTAACAAGGGGACGTGTTGGGTCATTCTGCAGCCTTGTATAATATTTGTTATCAAGTCCGTTTACAAGCCTGTTATTATCGTAGGAGGGATAAGTCACTGCAGCAAGCACCTCTCCCGTATCAACATCAGTGACAATAACAGAGCCTGTGCATGGATCCATATTAAGCATATATGGCTTAAGCTCACCTGAGTTAAGCTTATCAATTATTACCTGCTGCGGTGTTATTGCTCCTGAGGTGACCTTGCTTATAAAGACATCATCTCCGGTAATTGTGCCCTGTTCCAGCAATATAAGAATAAGCTGATATGCTTTTACATTGTTCTTTTCAAGACCGTCCGCTATTATCTGTCTTGCAAGGTCATAATCGCCTGAGGCTGCCTTATCGACTGAAAGTATATATTCCTTAATTGTATATTGTACTGTGCCGCTTTTGGACTTCATAATATCCTCTGCACGAATATTATCACTTGTTACCATTGAAGCAAGTACCTGTTTTGTATTGTAGGTATAATCTTTATTTGCACCTGTAAGGCGACTGATCTGAGCATCCTTAAGTGCGTTTTCAAGAGCAGTGTAGGCAGCCTGCTGTAAATCGGTATCCACACTTAAAAATACGTTGTTACCTGGTACGGGATCAACTGAGCCTGCCTCAATATTGCTTATTCGTCTGCCTAAACTGTCAACCTCCACATACTGCATACCGTCCTTGCCGTTTAATTGAAGCTCAAAGGATTTTTCAATGCCGTCCTTGCCGACAATATCGGTTGATTTGTAATCGTATTTCTGATATGTGGAAAGCTCACCCTCAGTAATTTTACCTATATATCCCAACATATGTGAAAACAGTTCACCTGTAGGATATTCCCTCAGGGATTCAACATCCACATAAGCACAAGGAAAGGAGGATTTCTGCTCTGTCAGGTCTGTAACCGTTTTGTTTGATATATTATGCGCTATTGTTACTGGTACATATTTTGAAAATCTTTTTAAATAAAGCTCGCAACGCAAAGCAAGTATTTTTGCTGCTTCCTCGTCGCTGAGGTTATTATCGATTTCAAAATCAACCCTAAGCTTATAGAAAGCCTCACTGGCGGTTAATTCCTCATCAAGTCCCATATCAATCTTCCAACGTTTTTCCTTATTTGTATTGCCGTCATAAGTAAAAATATGAGGGCTTGAGGGAGTGATAGGGAAATCAGTTTCAATTTCCTCTCCGTTTTTTTCAAGCAGATTAATAAGACTTAAAAGTACTTCGTTTAAGTTTTCCACAGTTACACCGGGATCAAGGTTTACTATAAATGAGGATTTATTTACTGCAAGCTCCCTTCCGTATCTGTCATATATGGAGCCTCTTGGAGCGGATACCTCTATATCTCTCAGGGTGGTGCCCTTGACCTCGCTGCTGTAGTAGCTTCCGTCTATAATCTGAAGATTGTAAAGCTTTACAACAAGTACAAAAAACAGACCACAAATTACCAGATACATAACTATAAGACGTGAATTTGTATAATTAAAATGTTTGCCAAAAAAATCACGCATCATCTGTCACCTAAATTCGAGTTAAAATAATTTTCTTTTAAAATGCTCCTTCAGTTCCAGACGGGAATTTACAAAATATATTATTCCGTATATAACCAAAGTAATTAAAGCATTATAAACCATTTCTCTTAAAATAATGATATGGAAGAAATAGCCGAAATCTGTATATCCCTGCAGCAGGATATTTAAAATATAAAATGCAAAATCATAGAAAAGCGTTGCAAAAAAAACCGTCATAACAGGTACAAAAGGATTTTCCTTATATAACCCTACGGTAAAAACACCAACTATGTAGCCCATTATCATACCAATAAAAGCATTTACACCTATAAAGGGAGAATAGAGGTCGAGCAAAAGTCCTCCAAAAAAACCTACGGCAGAACCCTCCAGCTCTCCTCTTAAAAGGGAGATACTTACAATTGTAATAAGTATCATATTGGGTTTAATATCAAGTATGGTTATAAGTTCAAAAAATGTAGACTGTAAAATAAAACCTGCAATGAGCATTATGGCATAGGATAAGTATCGCAAAGCAGACACTCCTTAATTGTTATTTTTTGTTTGCTGTGTAGTTTCCTGACTGTCAATATATTCACGGGAGAAATCAGCAGTAATGACCATTACCGATTCCAGATGTTTAAAATCAACAGCAGGCTTAATAGCAGCTTGCTTTGTTAGTGCGGATTTATCGGACTTAATTTCTTTTATATAACCGATAGTAATTCCAGGAGGAAATATTTCACTGAGGTTGGAAGTAATGACCTCATCACCCTCGGTAAGCTCTGCTGTACTGTCTATATATTCCATCTTACACATACCTTTGTTGGAAAGGTCTCCTGAAATATAGCCCAAATCATCTGTACGCAGGCTTTTAGCGCTTATAGCATCGGTATCGTCTATAATAGCCGTAACCTGTGCATAGTTATAACCGCATTCCTTAATACGCCCTACCAGTCCGTCACCGGTTAAAACAACCATATTTTTGCCAAGACCATCTTTAGTGCCCTTGTCAATGGTAAAGGTATCGTACCAGTTTCCTGTATCCTTTGCAATAATGTTAGCAGTAATCATATTGTATTGTTTATATCTGCTGCTGACATCCAAAAGCTCCGTTAAACGTGTATTTTCCTGTTCGATCATTTCAAGGCGACTTAATTCAATGGATTTGTCCTCAAGCTGTCTCTTAAGTTTTTCATTTTCTTCCTGTAAAGCGGAAACTCCATTAATATAATCGGATTTTTCTCTGAACCATTTTACGGAGGCGGTGTTAAAACGCTGTACAGGAGTGATTATAAAGGCAAAGGTGTTTTCAAAAAGGGTTGGCTTTGCTCTGTTAAAGGTAAACAATGCCGCTATTATACAAAATACAGTTGCTAAGCTGATGACAAGCCTTCTGTTATTGTCAAAAAAATTCAAATCAAGCTCTCCTTACATACTAAGTCTTTGAGAGGATATAAGCACGCCTTTAAGGGAGTCAATGTGCTCAAGTGCAGCGCCCGTGCCAATGGCTACACAGTTAAGAGGCTCATTTGCAACATGAACAGGCATACCAGTTTCCTCCGCAACCAATTTATCAAGTCCTCTTAAAAGAGCACCGCCACCTGTTAATACAATACCTGCCTCCATTATATCAGCAGCAAGCTCAGGAGGAGTTTTTTCAAGAGTATATTTTATTGCCTCAACAATTATGCTTACAGGCTCTGAAAGAGCAGTGAGAACCTGTTTGGAGTTAATTTCAACCGTTCTTGGCAGACCAGAGATAAGATCACGTCCGCGTATATCCATTTTTCTTACCTCGATACTGTCATCAATATAGGCGCAGCCGATGCTTATTTTAATTTCCTCTGCTGTCCTTTCGCCTATTGCAAGGTTATATTCCTTTTTAATATAGCTGACAATGGAATTATCAAATTCATCACCGGCTGTTCTGACGGATTTACTGGTAACAATGCCTCCGAGAGATATTACTGCTACCTCACTGGTACCTCCGCCTATATCTACAACCATATTACCGGTAGGTTCCTCTACAGGCAGACCTGCACCGATAGCGGCTGCCATGGGCTCTTCAATTAGGTAGGCGTTTTTTTCCTTGGCACCGGCGGCAATGGCAGCCTCTATTACGGCACGTTTTTCAACCTCGGTTACGCCTGATGGTACACATATTACTATACGCGGCTTTGGGCTGAAAAGACCTCTGTTATAGGTTTTGTTTATAAAATATTTAAGCATTGCCTGAGTAACGTCAAAATCAGCAATAACGCCGTCCTTCATCGGACGGATTGCTACAATATTGCCCGGTGTTCTGCCTATCATTTCCTTAGCTTCATCACCTACCGAAAGTACCTCATGAGTAAGGTTGTTAATTGCGACAACTGACGGCTCATTTACAACAATACCTTTATTTCTTACAAATACAAGTGTATTGGCAGTTCCTAAATCTATTCCCATGTCTTTACTGAACATAATAAAAGCTCCTTCCGTAATTATATAGTTAAGTATCTCCAAAAGCCTAATATCTAAGCCAAAAATTTTAATAATTGGTATATCTACTTTAATTGTACATACTAATTTATATGATACAACATTTTTGTGTAATTTTCAACATAAACCTTTAATTTAAATAAAAATTAATTTTTTAATACAACCCCTTGTCACCAAAATTTTATCCTGACATAGTATGTACTATGAAAGAAGAAAGGAGGGGTAAAAATGAATGATGAATATCTTGTTGCTTCCCTTTGCAGACACATAGGCGAAACCGTGACTGTATTTACTGCCAGCGGCGGTATTTCAGGCAGTGGCTTTACAGGTGTGCTTGCTTCCGTAAGCAACAATTCTATCAGGCTGATTGGCGAATTCGGAGGCAGACCTTCCTGTCCGCTTGGCTCAAATTGTTCCTGTAATAATGGATGCGGTAACAACTGCAGTAGAAACTGCCGTGATAATATACTTGGCTCTGTAACAATTATACCCGTTGATAAGATTGTGAGCTTTACTCACAATGCCGTTTAATATATAAATATATGCTTCTCTCCTTGGGCTGTCGTTATTGACAGCCTTAAACTTTTTGTAACTGCAGGCGTATATAATACAAAATGCAAGGGAGGCGATAATGTGAAAGCTCAGATATTTTTGTCCGAAAAAAATAAAAAAATCAGTGGTGTTTGCGGAGGAATCGGTGAACACTTTAACATTGACCCTACGGTAATAAGAATATTATTTATTATTCTGTTTATTATATTTAAGCTTCCTGCAGCAGTCATATACATCATTTTATGGGCGGTTTTGCCATCGGGGAAATAAAAGTATGAATATTCTACAAAATTAAAAACTAAATTCTGTGTAAATTTTTGTATCAAAGTTATTTACAAGCGACACTGTATATAGTATAATGCTTTTTGAACGTTACTAAATATAGTGATAAGCGGGAGGTTGTCTATAATGGAGCTTACACAGAAGAATTATCAGTTACAAATCAGAGAAATACTTAAAAGAGACGGACGAAAAGTTGCCTTCAATAAAATTAAAATTGCAGATGCCATAAGAAAGGCTTTTGATGCCGCCGGTGATTACCATGGCGAGGACTATTGTATGGAGCTGGCTGACGAAGTTGCGGAAAATGCCGTTTATAAGCTTAAGGATATACCGACTGTTGAGCAGATACAGGATATTGTTGAAGAGGAACTTATGGACAAAGGTCACTCTGCAACCGCAAAGAAGTATATTCTTTACAGGGCTGAGCGTAATAAAATCAGAGAAAAAAACTCAGAGCTTATGAAAATATACGAGGATATTACTTTCAGTGAGGCAAAGGACAGTAATTTAAAGCGTGAAAATGCCAATGTAAACGGTGATACTGCTATGGGAACAATGTTAAAGTACGGCTCAGAGGGTGCAAAGCAGTTTTATCAGCTTCATGTTTTAAAGCCTGAGCACAGTGAAGCCCACAGAAATGGTGACATTCATATTCATGATTTGGACTTTCTGACTATGACAACCACCTGTACACAGATAGATTTGATAAAGCTTTTTATGGACGGCTTTAATACAGGTCATGGCGTGTTAAGGGAGCCTAATGACATATCAAGCTATTCGGCCCTTGCATGTATTGCAATACAGTCAAATCAGAATGACCAGCATGGAGGGCAGAGCATACCAAACTTTGATTATGCCCTTGCTCTTGGTGTTAAGAAAACCTTTATAAAGAATTACCGAATTAATTTGTCCCGTAACTGCGAATTGCTTTTTGATGAGGAAAATGCTGATGAAATAGCTCTGGAAATACAGAATGCTCTTTTTGCAAATGGATATGAGCTTAGCATTGAAAACCATAAGGAATATATGGAGGCGGAAAAGGATATACTTTTATCCAAGGGCTATTATGAAAAGGTAATAGATAAAATTCAACATCTTGCATATAAAAATGCTTTAAAGGAAACAGATAAAGCTACATATCAGGCTATGGAGTCTCTTATTCATAATCTTAATACAATGAATTCAAGAGCAGGCGCTCAGACGCCTTTTTCCTCAATTAACTATGGTACTGATACCAGTGAAGAAGGCAGGATGGTTATAAAAAATGTTATGCTTGCTTTGTACGATGGCTTGGGAAATGGTGAAACACCTATTTTCCCTATACATATTTTCAGGGTTAAGGAGGGTAAAAACTTTAATCCTGAGGATAAGAATTATGATTTATTTAAACTTGCCTGCAAGGTAAGTGCAAAAAGACTGTTTCCTAATTTCTCATTTCAGGACGCACCGTTTAATTTACAATATTATAAGGAAGGACATCCCGAAACAGAAATTTCATATATGGGTTGCCGTACAAGAGTCATAGGTAATTCCTACGATAAAAATAATGAAATAACCTACGGCAGAGGAAATCTTAGCTTTACATCAATTAACCTGCCAAGAATAGCCGTTAAAGCTGACGGAAACGTTGATTGGTTCTTTGAAGAGCTTGACAGAAAAATTGACCTGTGTATCGACCAACTTTTGGATAGATTTAAACTGCAGTGCGCAAGAAAAGTTAAAAACTTCCCGTTTCTTATGGGACAGGGCGTATGGATTGGAAGCGAAAAGCTTAATGAGGAGGATAATCTTGAGGAGGTTCTTAAGCACGGGACATTAAGCATTGGATTTATAGGTCTTGCAGAATGCCTTAAGGCGCTTATCGGCAAGCACCACGGTGAGTCCTTAGTGGCTCGTGAACTGGGTTATAAAATAATTGAACATATGAGAAAACGCATGGATGATGAGTCCGAAAAAACTCATCTTAATTTCTCGCTGTTGGCAACACCTGCCGAAGGATTATCCGGCAGATTTGTAAAAATGGACAAGGAGCTTTTTGGTGAAATTGACGGTGTAACTGACAGGGAGTATTATACAAACAGTTTCCATATTCCTGTATATTATCATATTAAGGCTGCTGATAAGATAAAAATTGAGGCGCCTTATCATGCTTTGACAAATGCGGGGCATATTTCCTACATTGAGCTTGACGGTGATACAACAAAAAATGTTGACGCCTTTGAAAAAATAATCCGTTATATGAAGGAATGCGGTATAGGCTACGGCTCAGTCAATCACCCTGTAGACAGAGACCCTGTATGCGGCTATACAGGTATTATTGATGATGTTTGCCCAAAATGTGGCAGACATATTGGCGGTGAGGGTGAAGCACCTGTTGAAAGGATTAGGAGAATTACAGGCTATCTTGTAGGCTCACTTGAAAAGTTTAATGATGCAAAATATGCCGAGTGTATGGACAGAGTAAAACATGACTGATAATATTAAAAACAAGCCATTAATAATTATTGCCGGACCTACAGCCTGCGGAAAAACCTCCGTATCGGTTGAGCTGGCTAAAATCATCGGCGGAGAGATAATCTCCGCTGATTCTATGCAGGTATACAAATATATGGATATAGGTACTGCTAAAATTATGCCATGGGAAATGCATGGTATAAAGCATTATCTGGTTGACGAACTGTATCCGGATGAGGAATTTTCTGTTGCCGTATTTAAAAACAGGGCAAAGGAATATATTGGGCAGGTGCACAATAAAGGTAAAATACCAATAATGGTTGGCGGCACGGGTTTTTATATTAATGCTGTGCTGTATGATAATGATTTTTCACAGGATTGTTCGGATAATACAGTAAGACAGGAACTCAGACATTATCTTGATAAAAACGGAACAGAAGCATTATATGACAGGCTCAGGGCTGTTGATCCTGTGGCTTGCAACACAATCCACATGAACAACACAAAAAGGGTAATACGTGCCATAGAATTTTATGAAACCACAGGTGAGCGTATCTCTGAACATAATAAACAGGAGAGGGAAAGACAGCCTTACTATGACGGTAAAATTTTTGTGCTTAATACGGACAGGGATAAGCTGTACAGCCGAATTGACAGGCGTATTGATATTATGCTTGAGCAGGGACTTGTTGATGAGGTAAAATCACTTTATGCAAAATATGACAGAAGCCTTGTATCAATGCAGGGGCTTGGCTATAAGGAAATTATAGCATATCTGGAGGGTGAATGCTCACTTGATGAAGCAATATATATCCTTAAGCGTGATACAAGGCATTTTGCAAAGCGTCAGCTTACGTGGTTCCGGCGGGACAGCAGAATCAACTGGATTTATCCGGATAATCTGCCCCAAGGCAGTACGGTTCTTAATGAAGCTGATAAAATCATTAAAGCCTCAGGGCTGTTTGACGCTCAGCGCAGTGTTTGACAATTTTTTCACGAATTCTGTATAATAATCATCTTATCTTAACGAAAGGACTATATGCCATGAAGCTCAGAATGCTCAGGGATTCGCTGATTTACCTTCTTATTTTCGCCTGCTTTATGGCGATAATAATTTCACAGATATATCTTTCAATGTCAAAGGAAAGCACCACCGAGGATGCTGTTATGTTTACGACAAGGCACAGCCTGAGCTTTACAGGCGTAATAGTAAGAGACGAAAAGCTTGTACGCTCCCAGAATGTGCAGGACGGTGTTCTGAATTACTGTGTTTCGGATGGCGCAAGGCTTTCCAAAAGATCTCAGATAGCAAGAATCTACACCTCTTATGACCAGATATATTATCGCTACCGCATAGAACGGCTTGACGATATGATTGAGGTTCTGGAAAAGGCTCAGGATAAGGGAACTACCGAATACGCCCAGCCGGAATTTATATCATCTCAGATAACAGAGGAATATAAGGCAATACTTTCCGATGTTACCCAGGGAAACCTTTCGCAGATGTATAAGGACAAGCTTGATATGCTTAAATTGATGTGCATATACAATGTTGCTTCAAATGCCGAAAGCGATTACAGCAGTAAAATAATAGCTCTAAAAGAGGAAAAAAGCAGATATGATGACGGTCTTTCAAGCCCCATTTCGGTTGTGAGTGCGACCGAATCAGGATATTTTACCTCTGTTGTTGACGGGTACGAATCCAAGCTGAGCATAGATGCCATTGACGATATGACTGTCGACAGTATAAATGAAATTCTTGCTTCCCCAAAGAATATGGAATCCATCTCTCCGGATGTAATAGGCAAGGTGTTCAGCGACTATACATGGAAGCTTGTGGGCATTATCAACACTCCGGACAGATATTTTGTAAATCAGAGCTTTAATGTTATGTTTTCGTCCATCAATAAGTCGTATGAATGTTATGTTGAAAGCATAACTCTTACCGGCAACGGTAACGAGGCAATCATTGTTTTAAGCTGCGATGAGATGGACGCTCAGATAGCCGCTTCGAGAGTGCTGGACGCTGAAATTCTCTTTGGCGAATACACCGGCATAAAAACGCCGAGAAGAGCTATAAGGTTCAAAGATAACGAGAAGGGCGTTTACGTTCTCGAAGGCGAAAAGATGATATTCAAGAAAATTGATGTTAAATACGAGGGCGATGATTACGTTCTGTCAAAGTACACAACGGATAAGGAATACTTAGAGCTTTACGACAGAGTTTTGCTTGATCCGGTGCCAACGGCTGCACTTTCCGAAGAAAGCGAGGATAATAATCAGCCGGATAGCGGCGAAAATCAGCCTGATGCTGCATAAAATACAAGTTTTAATCGAGTTTTTTTCCTCTACATCTTGACAACGACGGTGAAATATAAGATAATATAGTAGTATGGATATGCTTTGAGTTAGAATCTAATTATATATTTTGTACGGAGGGTTTATTTATGAGCTTTATTGATTCCATTAAGAACTTTTTGGTTTCGGAAGAAGAGGATGACGGCTATCAGCCTTTGGTAGATGATCAGGCTGAAACAGTTGATGTTGCCGAAGAAAGAAGAAACCGCGAGGTTAAGTTCAACACAACGGCAACCGTTCAGATTGTCCTTTCAAGACCTACAGATTTTTCAGAGGTAAAGGCAATCGGAGATGATCTGAATCATCAGAAAACCGTTCTTTTAAACCTTGAGCTTGTAAAGGCTGAGGATGCCAAGAGGATTATGGACTTCCTTTCGGGAGTTGCATATGCAAACGGTGCAGCCATTAAGATGACCGCGCAGAAGACATTTGTTATCATGCCTAAGAACGTTGGCTTCAGCGGCGTTGACCTTATGAGCGAGCTTGAAGCCGGTGGCTACAGCTTCTGATGAATAATGCAAAAATTCTCTCTTCGATCACCGACGAGGAGAGAGTTTTGACACGTCATTTAACCGATTTGGCTAAGCAGTCGGAAATATCGGGGCGTGCAAGATTTTCATGTTTTCTTGATGAGCGCCAGCGCATTTTGTGTGAAGCCCAGCTGTCAAAGGAAGGCTATGAAAACTACGAATTTGTCGGCGGATATGAAGGCGCTGTTCGCAAAGCGGCAGTATTTCACGGCTTCGGGGAACAGCTTCCGTTCACACCGGTGGTTTTTAACTACCGCAAGGCGGACAAGCCAACTCACCGCGATTTCTTAGGTTCACTTATGGCTTTGGATATCAAGCGTGATATGGTGGGGGACATACTTGTTTCTGACGGTCGATGTGTCGTATTTGTCATGAACAGCGTGTTGAGCGTTGTTTCGGGTGTCTCAAAAATAGGAAAATACGGTGTTAAGATAAGCTATGATTTTTCTGAGGATGATATTCCGCATCAGGAATTTGAAAAAATAACGGCAACGGTTCAGTCTTTAAGGCTGGATTCCGTTCTTTCTAACGCAATAAGAACCTCGCGGGAGAAGGCGCAGGAGCTTATCAGGGTAAAAGGCGTCGTTTTAAATCACGTTGAGGTTTATGACCCAAGCCTGAAAATTGAGGAAGGCGATGTTTTCTCGGTCAAGGGCTTTGGTAAATTTGTTCTCAGCGAAATAGGCGGATTTTCAAAAAAAGACAGAACTTTTATAACGATAGAGAAGTTTAAATAGCATATAACTTGCTTGTTTATATATTCAGGATAGATTAAGGAGGATGAGCATGAACCCTAAGGATGTTGCATCAAAAAAATTTGAAAAGGGCTTCGGCTATAAGCAGGAGGAGGTAGATGCATACCTCAAGGAAGTCGCAGTAGCACTGGCGACCGCTATGAAGGAAAAGGAAGAAAGCGAAGCTAAGATAGTAAAGCTTGTTGAAAAGATAAATGAATACCGCAGCGATGAGGATGCTATAAGAGACGTTCTGCTGGTAGCTCAGAAGCAGGGCAAGCGAATTATCGCCGATGCCAAGGATGAGGCTACAAAAATCGTTGCAGACGCTCAGACGAAGCGCGATTCGTTGCTTGCTGAGATATCAAACGACTGCGAAGCTTTGAAGCGTTCTCAGATTGAAAAGATAGCGATTGCTATAAAAGAGGAAAACGAGAAATACAACGCTGTTGTTGCGGCTTCTAAGACTCAGACTGAGCTTCAGACCGATAAGCTAAATAAGCTTAAGCTTGAAGTAAACGACTTCAAGAAAAAGCTTCTTGTTATTCTTGAAGAGCAGGTCAAAATCGCGGCTTCTCTGCCGGAGCTGACGG
>CALIRN010000180.1 GCA_938042265.1 uncultured Eubacteriaceae bacterium | reverse complement strand
TGTGGTATAGTCCTTAACGGTTATCTTGTCGGAAAAATAATCCTGCAAATACTCACTGAAGCCATGGGGCGCAAAAATATCACTGCTGTCAATACCTTTGCCCGAGTCACCTACCACAAACAGACTGGCACTTTTCATATTGTCGGTTTTGCCTACATACTTAGTTGATGCCTTAAGGTGTGAACTAAGCTCCGGAAACTTTTCACTCACAGCAGCAGCCAGCTTGCTTGCAACAATATTTGCGCCAAACTTGTTGTAGTGGGTTAAATCAATAGTGCCGTCATCCTTTACATCATGCAGACCCTGTGTTGTAATAACGCCGTATTCCTCATAAAGCTTCTGTGTAATTGAATAAGCGTCTATACAGGTTACATTATTTTCCTCCGCAACCTGCTCCGCAGCAACCTTATAACCGTTGTTTTCACCAAAGGCTGGCTGTACCTTGCCCTCGGAGTCAAAAAGCATACGGCATACAGGAGTAATAATTACAGGTATACCGCCCTTTTCCTTTACCTTTTCAACATACTGCTGCAAATACCACTTAAAGGTACCGCTTTCATAAGGATAGAAATAATCACTGTAAGGGTATGCGTCATTTTTATAAAATTCAACTATTCTTTCGGGGGTTTTTGTCTTTTCAGCCTTTACTGTTGGGTAAATGCCGTCAGCGTCAGGCTCACCCAGCAATACGGAGTGCTCAACTCTTGCATCCTCCGTTGTTCTGTTATCGTTATGTCCAAATTGAATAAATACATAGTCACCCTCTCTGAGCTGTGAAAGTATTTCATCAAGTCTGCCCTGATTAAGATAAGAACGGGTGCTTCTTCCGCCCTCTGCTTTATTTATAATGTCAATACCGTCATCAAAATAATTTACGATATATTCTCCCCAGCCGCCTATGGAATTATCATCACCGTAATATTTTACGGTAGAGTCGCCTGCCAGATAAATTCTTATCTGGCTGTCCTTATCAAGCTTTCTGGTTTCATCAACCGTAATCATATCAATAAGCCAGATTTTTGACTTGCCCGAAAAATCAATCTTAAAGCTTCCTCCCGATAATGGCAGGCTGTCTGTAACGGTCTTATTTATAAGCCTTGTATCACTGCCCTCAAGACGGAATGAAATATTTATATCAGTACCGTTTTTGGCAAAGGTTACATACATATACGGATTATCCTTGCCGCTGTTTGTAAGCACGGCATTTTTAAGCTTATCTTCATCCTTATACAGAATGGTTTCCTCTCCGTTTACGGACTTATACAAATTAAGCTTAAGGCTCTTTGTGTTGCCTCCTCTGTTTACGGCAAGCCTGTAGAAGCCATCTGCACCGTTATTTATATAGAAGTTTAATTCGTCCTCACTGCTTAAGCCCGTACCCTCAGGGTTACATCTCAGCTTAAACTCATAGGAGGCATCTTTCCATACCTCCGCCTTTGTATATTCAAGTGAAGCCTTTTCGCTTACAGGCGCAATAACGCTGTTTCCGTCTGCTGTTACGGTTTCCCATTGACCTGATTGGATAAATGAGGCAACACCGTCATTAAAGCCCTCTCTTAAATAGCTTGTTGTGCTTTCCTCCGATTTAACAACGGCAGTTTCAGTTGTATAGTTTACCTCCCTGCCTGTATCACCATACGTGGTTTCGGTTGCAGGCTTTACGCCTAAAACTATCTGTGCGCCCACATCACTGTTTCGTACGGTATAGGTCTTATAATAGTCGCCTATTCCCTCCTTCAAAAGGGTTGTATTTCCATCCCTGAGTGAATACCATCTTATAACCGATTTATCTGTTTTATTATCACTGTCAAGCTTAAAGCTGTAGCTTGCCGTAAGTATGTCGCCTGCCTTGATTACCTCCTTTGAGGAAATCTTAACCGTATTTATCTCAGGGGCGGGAGTTCTTGCAGCGGTTACATTAACCAATGCATAAGTGCTTAAACCATTTTCAAGCTGTGCATAAACCCTTGCACTTCCTGTTTTTACAGCTGTAATTTTATTATTCTCCAGCTTAATGCAGTCACTGTCTGCAGTATAGACTACATTGCTGTTAGCTCCGACAGGCAATACCATTGCATTAAGTGTAAAGCTTTCCCCAAGAGGTATATTTACCTCATAGCTGTCAAGAGTAATATCCGCTGCCTTTATATTTGTAACCTTATCCTTTGCAGGATTCCAGCCATCGCTGCCGCAAAGCACGTTATAAGCGGTAAAACCCTCTGCCTGCGCCTTTGTAAGCTGCTTTACAAAATCCGCTCTGTCCGATAAATCAGCCTTACCGCCGTATGCATTTTTGCTGCCGTATTCCATAAACCTTACCTTGTTTACAACAGTTGCAGTATCCCAAAGGCTAAAACCTGCGGGGTTTAAAAGCTCAGGCATTTTACAGTTTATAAATACGGATTGAGAGCCATAGTTAGGATAACCTCCGTCACACTGCCATGGTCTGCCTAAATCCGTCTTGCTTTGTAAAGCCTGTGTATACTGATTGTCCATAGTAAGCTCACAGCCGTTAAACACATAGCCTAAATTAAAAAGGGTTGTGTTTGGAGCTGTATAGTGTCCGCCTTTTTCATAATATGCCATAAACAGCTTACAATTATTAAAGTATGCCGTTGCATCGCCAAAAATAAAGTCAACGGTGCCCTCAATATAACAGTTATTAAGGTATACTCTTGCATTATTGCTGCTGCCGTATACCGTCTGTCCCTTTGAAGCACCCTTTAAATACAGCGTATCCTGTCTGCCGATAAAACGGCAATCTTCAAGCATCACCTTATCGGCAAGGCTTGTAAAAGCAACCGCCTGCGTCTGAGTACGTGAAACATCTGTCAGGTTGTAGCTATTTTCAAAAGTAATATTTTTTGCCGAAAAGCCCTTTGCCTCAGCCGTTACCGTAAATGTAGCCGACTTTTCCGTGCCTGCATTTTTTCTACTGTCCTCATGACCGTTTGCCTTGTCGCAGGTAATTACAACCTCCTCTGCCTTTCCCTTGCCTATAATATTTACATAGGGACTGCTTACATTAACGCACTCCTCATAAGTGCCCTTGTCAACATATATATTTACAGGATTAGCCTCAGTAGGTGTACCGCTTATTGAGTTAACCGCATCACTGATACTGCTAAAATCGTATCCGTTACCCTTGCCTACATTAATATTTGTGTCTGCCATTACATTTGCAGGTGTGTAAGCCGCAAATGCCGATAAGGTTATAACCCCGGCTAACAGTCTTGCCGTATATTTAATAAATTTGCTTTTCATTGATATCCTCCGTTTTTATTATTTTACATAATAATCTATATTAAATAATAACACAAAGCAACCGCATTAACAAGTTATTTGCCAAATTTTCCGCAAAAAAAGGAGCACCTTAAAAAGATGCTACTCATAAAACAGTATCAACCTGCAAACTGAAATAGAGTAACTGTCATACAGGACGCGAAGAAAGACGAGCGAGAAGTGATTGTTTTTTTCCCGTCTTTTTTCTGCCTGTTATACAGTAGAAACGCTATTTTGAGGAAGAAATACATCAACAGGACAGTGCACCGCTGTTCCAGCAATCTGGAAAACCGCCCACGCCTGAAGTCATAAGTATATAATACTTCCGGTACATAGCGGCAAGTGGATTGTATCGCTGCTTTTATACAGTTAATGTCAAAATGTCCTGTAAGTTCCAGGTGGCAGTACATAACAGGATATACATTATGCCTGTGTGATGCTTCGACAAAATCCAAACACTCACATCTATTCCCTTTTTTCATTTGTATCCTCTCTGTTTGCTGTGTCTGTTTTGTTCCTGTCAGTTTTGTATACAAACTGCTTTACTAAAAAAGGGATAAAAATAAGCATTATTCCTATGAGTTTCCCTAAACGTAAAGCTTCGTTATCGCTTTCCAATAAATCCCGTAAGACCAATACATCAAATACAATTTGTGCCGCCATAATCAGCGCATACATAAATGTCTGCACGATTTTCTCCAATATAGTCAAGTCTGCAAATACGGTATAGCAAAGCAGAAAAACAAAGGAGAAAATATATGCAAGGAAATATACAACATAATCTCCGCTGAAAAGCAGGGCAGTACAGGCTAATAGTATGATTGCAAATGTGCATAAGAAAAAAATTTTCTGTTTCATTTTGACACCTCTATATTCCCGTTCTTTGTTTCTACTTTCACGGATACTGTTGGATTTTCACCTACAATGCCGCTTGTAGTACACCCGTCAACCGTAATACACTCTGAAAATGTGGTAGAAACAGAGCCGTTCTTTGTTTTTGCTTCAAATTCAAACGATAAATCTTCTGGCAAGGTAAGATTTATATTTTCATTTTTATTGAAGAAATATAAATCCCCGTCTACTTCCACATAATTTACATGAAGGTCGCCGAAATTATTCGCCTTATAACTGCCATAACCAAACGCAGATTTTATATCTGCATTTCCGCTTGTGGAAATATATTCCACTTTACCAGTCAGTTCGTCGCAAGTTACATTTCCGCTTGTCGTATCTATCCATATATTTTCCGCTTCCAGACTGCCTAAGTGCAAAGTTCCACTTGTTGTGGATAAATGAATATTGGAAGCGGTTGCGCTTTCTAAATCCACTGTTCCAGCTGTGCTATCAATGCGTAATTTTGAAAGCTGCAATTCTACCTCTGTTAAATCAATGTTTCCGTCCGTTGCCGTAACTGTAAGGGCCTCCATGTAAGAAGTCGGCAAAAACACTTCAATGCTACGAGAAAAACCGCTTTTAAAAAATGGTTTGCCTCCCTCACTGATATGAATACTGCTGTCAGTCTGGGTTACACGGGCGTAATAGCTGCTCCTGTTCTTCGTCATATACTCTTTGATAATCAACTCATTCCCTTCTGTTGAATAAAAGGTTATCGGTTCCTCATCGTAAGAGATAGTCACATCTGAAATCTTCTCCAAAGAGAAACTAATTTCATTTGCTACTTCCGGGTTCTGTGAATGAGAACAGCCCGAAAGTGCAAACAGGAAAAATACGGTTAGCAAGATACAAATAAAATTTTTGGTTTTCATAATATTACCTCTCTTTTAAATTTGTGGCAAATGAATTGTTCATTCATTGTGTTGGTAAAAATTAGAGGGCTGATTACGCCCCTCTAATTTTGCGTTGGTACGCAGATATAATATTATCCATGCAAAGCTCTTTTGCAATGCAGGGTGGAATATCTTGTGTTTCAAAAGAAGTATAGCGTATGTCCATAGCCCACCATGACAATATCTCAATAATCAAAGTTGTAGATAGCTCCAGATGTTCAAGCGGGCGTACTGTACCTT
>CALIRN010000179.1 GCA_938042265.1 uncultured Eubacteriaceae bacterium | reverse complement strand
AGCTGTGCGGGGTTTGCGGGGATAATCTCGTTTGTATAAAAGTATTCAAACATTTTGCGGATAGATGCAAGCTTACGTGCCTTTCCCCGTTCTCCGTTGGTAACGGACTCTCCCTCGTCAGTACCGTCATCCTTTACATAATAAGTAAGAAAATCCATAAATATTCGTATATCGTTTGCGGTTATTTTTGCCAAATCCTCTGTTGTAAGCCGTACAGACTGTTTACCGCCGAACAAATCAGCCTCCTCGGTAAGGTATTTGAAAAACAGCCTTAAATCATAAGCATAGTTAAGCCTTGTTTTGGTGGAGGTAATCTCGTTAAGGCTCATAAAATATTCACGGCAGAAGGCGGGCAGCTCCTTAAGTACCTGTCTTGTCATAAGTATATCCTTATGCCTTTGCTGCTCACTGTATTTAAAATTGTCCATATAATCACTTATCCTTTTCAGCAATCTGCCAGCCGGGTATGAAGGAACGCTGTACTGCGCCAAGCAGCTTTTCATCAAGATGGTCAAAGTCCTTTTTCAGCTCGGCAATTCTATTTTTCATATCCTCACGCCGGGTATTTCCGTCAGCAGGACATTTGTTTTTTACTATGGGCAGCTTTTCTGATTTGGCAAAGCCGATAATTTCCTTTTCAGGTATGTAAATCATCGGGCGTATGGAGGTAATTTTCTTTCTGTCCAGATAGGTTACGGGGCTGAAGGTGTATATTCTGCCTTCGTAAAGTAATGCCATAAGCAAGGTTTCGATAACATCATCCCTGTTATGTCCCAGGGCAACCTTGTTACAGCCAAGCTGCTCCAGCCTGTCGTGAAGTGCTCCCTTGCGCATTTTTGCACAAAGTGAGCAGGGATTTTTTTCTCTTCGTTCATCAAAAATAATCTCACCTATGTCTGTTTCAACCACATGGTATTCAATACCCAGGCTGTCACAAAATGCCTTTACAGGGGTAAAATCCATACCCGTATAGCCAAGGCTTACGCTTACTCCAATAAGCTCAAAATGCTGCGGATAAAACCTTTGCAGTGCCTTCATTGCCATTAAAAGCGCAAGGGAGTCCTTGCCGCCTGATACACCTACTGCAATTTTGTCCCCATCTTCTATCATATTGTAATCATCAATAGCCCGTCGTATATAGCTTAAAAGCTTTTGCAGCTTCATATAAATGCCTCCGATAAAACTTTTTTTGTTAAATTACATTATACAACATAGTTTTGACGCTTGCAATATTTTAGGTCACTTTAGTTGTTTTGACTGATTGGCTATACTATACTTAAAAAATAGTATTTTAATTTGTGGTGGCAAAAAGCCTCAACCTGTGAAAAACCTTGCAAATACTGACTTTTTCGCAGATTATTGTACTCAAAACAATAAGGATTTTCGACGCTTTGGTGCCTAAATGGTGCCCAAATTTCTTGTGGCTATATAAAACGATACGATAAGATATAAGGGAATACCATAATATGCGAGGGCGAATTGCTTTTACTCTCTTGTTTTCCACATAGGATGGCTATCTCTGTTATTTCGTACAAGGCAGGATTATGATGGAAAAATTCATATCCGAGTGATATAATGTATATGTCGCAGAAATCAATAACTCAGAAATTGTAGGTGTAAAAAGTATGAAAACTTTATATGTATCCGATTTGGACGGAACATTATTAAGAAACAATGGGAGAACTTCAGACTTTACAAATAGTGTGATAAATGATTTGACTGAACGAGGGATGATTTTTTCCTATGCAACTGCTCGGTCTTTGATAACTGCTAAAAAAGCAACTAAGGGAATAGCTGCCAAAATTCCGCTAATTGTATACAACGGAGCGTTTGTAATTGATAATGTAACGGAAAATATCCTGATTGCAAACTATTTTGATACTTCGGTGTATGAAGTGTTAGATGATTTATTTGAAAATAAAATTTATCCCGTGGTGTATGCATATATAGACGGAAAAGAGAAATTTTCATTTGTGCCTGAATTGTCTACAGAGGGAATGCAGAAATTTCTTGATAGTAGAAAAGGGGATGTTCGTACTAATGTAGTAAACTCAGTCACTGATTTGAAATCAGGAAACCTTTTCTATATCACTTGCATAGATGAGCCTCAAAAACTTAAACCATTGTATGAAAAATATAAGAGCATATTTCATTGTATCTATCAGACAGATATATATACAAACGAACAATGGCTGGAGATTATGCCTTTAAATGCCTCCAAAGCAAATGCTATAAGACAATTAAAGTCATTATTAGGATGTGAAAAAATAGTTGCTTTTGGCGATGGAAAAAATGATGTAGATATGTTTGAATTGGCTGATGAAAGTTATGCAGTTGAAAATGCTCATGAAGATTTAATAAAATACGCTACAGATATTATTTTATCTAACGAGGAAGATGGCGTTGCTCAGTGGCTTGCTCGGAATTTTATTTAATAAATCTAATTTGCGTAGGGGGTGGGATATTTCCAACAAGTAAAAATCTCTCTTTCTGTCGTAGGCAGAAATAAGTGATTTTTATGGAAAGGGTACCCCTTTTCTATGCTTGCTATGTAACTTTTATGCCCGTTTTTGCTCTTTGATTGTTTGGGAAATTTCATTTTGTGCAATGTATTTTTTTCCTCTCTCAATAGCCTACATTTTGTTGTGGTGCTAAAATGGTGTCCAACTTTACAAAATGAGCTTATGCAGAGATATAAAGTAAAAACGGAAATATGCGAAGAATCCTTGATTTTAAGTGCTTTCAAGCATTTGCTATAAACACTTATAAAGATTTATAAGACGATTTTCGTCTATCAAATTCCATTAAGACATTATTATGTTTATTGCTTTTTTGTAAATCCGTCATTAAGTACCAATGATGATTGGACAAATGCAAGGTGGGAGTCTGCCATGAATAAAATTGATGAGTATAAAAAAAACCTTGCAACAGCAGAGGATGCGGTTGATTTTTGTACGCTTGTACCGGAAGAGGTATTTAGGTATTATCCGATTAGTTTGCCTGTAAGCATATTATTGAAGGATGAAAATTGTGATGATAACGAAAAGGAGAGGATAGACAGACTTGCAAAGGAAAGAACAGAGCAGATGATTAATGGATTTGATTTGAGAACCAACGGATATTTTAATGCGAAATTTTCTGTAGACAGCAAATTGGAAGAAAGTAAGCTTTATGATGGTGAAAGTGAGTGGAGATGGAGATATGTCGCAGGTCAAGGAATATATGGACTACAGCGAACATAAGTTGTATGAGATTTATTAAAGTATGTGCTTTGGCGGAGATTGAATAATACCTGGTATGTCTTTAATATAAAAGCGGGCAGCTAATTGTATTTTATTTGGAAAATTACCTTATTTTATATTTTATGTAAATAATTTTACGGCTACCGAAGAAGTAGTCTTTTTAATTAAATATGTTTGCTCATTCACTTTATTTATGTTATACTTATCAGATAAATAGAAAAATGGAGGAATTTAATATGAAGAAATTTACGGCATTATTACTTACAACGGCGTTGCTTTTAAGCGGCTGTTCATCTGTGACACCATCAGGCGATGCGGCAGATAGCACAACGGGAGGGGCAGAGGTATCCGCAGACGGTGAAAGCTACAAGATAGGCATTGCACAGTTTGCACCCCACGGTTCGCTTGACAACTGTCGTGAGGGATTTAAGCAGGGGCTTGAGGAGGCAGGTATTATCAATGTTGAGTTTGATGAGCAAAATGCACAGGCTGAAACTGCCGTTGCAAATCAGATTGCCCAGAATATGGCGGCAGATAAGGATATGGACTTAATTTGTGCTATTGCAACTCCT
>CALIRN010000178.1 GCA_938042265.1 uncultured Eubacteriaceae bacterium | reverse complement strand
GTAAATTTAATTGAGGTAATATGGGCTAAATAATGTTAAAGTGTATAAATTTGGTTTGCATAAAAGTGGTTTAAGGGTTGTTCATTTAACCAACAGAGTAAGTCCCTGCTTCTAAAGCGTAGGGCATTTGTTGGCTATGAGTACGCAGCATAAGCGGAGTACGAATATCCTTAACAGGTAATATTGACGTAAAAAATAAAAAAGGTTTACAAATAAATCATAGGGTGTTATAATATTAATGCAAAAATTTGCAATAAGCAGGTACACTGCAGCTTGTAAAATTAATATTTTTGACAGTTCGTGACCATCCTGTCATTAAACAAAACTAGGGAAAAAGCATTTTTATGCACTTACGCCTTAGCAGGCGTATTTTTTATGTTAAAATTAAATAAGGAGGTGACGGCTGATGAGTGATTTTAAAATTAACACCTCAAGAAAGCTTACCATATCCGCTATGGTTATGGCGCTTTATGTGGTTATTATGTGTTGTACCCAAAGCTTTGCTTTTGGTGCCGTACAGGTAAGAATTGCAACAGCTCTTTACTCATTAAGCTATATTTTCCCGTTTCTTGTTTTGCCTCTTGGTCTTGCGAATTTAGTGTCAAATATTTTAGGCGGCATGGGCTTGCCCGATATGCTTGGAGGCTGCGGAGTGGGTATACTCACCTCATTTTGCGTATATATGATAAAAAGGCTTAAATTACCGTTTTGGCTTGTTGTTGTGCCTATTGTTGCGGGTCCAGGGTTTATTGTCCCTATATGGCTTACATTTTTTACGGGTGTGCCATATGGTGTACTTGCGGTAAATTTATGCCTGGGACAGCTTGCGCCTGCATTACTCGGCGCAGCAATTATAAAAGTGCTTGAAGCAAGAAAGGATATTGTTATCGGAGGTTAATATGAGCAGAAGCAGTGAGGAAACAAAGGGAATTACCAAGCTTGGCAGCAATAAAACAGTATATTCGTCGGACTATGCTCCTGAGATGCTGGAAACCTTTGTAAACAAGCATCAGGATAATGACTATTTTGTAAAATTTAACTGTCCTGAATTTACAAGCCTTTGTCCTATTACAGGGCAGCCTGATTTTGCAACAATCTATATAAGCTATGTTCCGGATGTAAAAATGGTGGAGAGCAAAAGCCTTAAGTTGTATCTTTTCAGCTTCAGAAATCATGGAGATTTTCATGAGGACTGTGTAAATACCATTATGAAGGATTTAATCAGGCTTATGGACCCAAAATATATTGAGGTTTGGGGTAAGTTTACTCCTAGAGGCGGTATTTCAATTGACCCCTACTGCAATTACGGCAGAAAGGGCACTGCTTGGGAAAAGGTTGCTTTTGACAGACTTGCACACCATGATATGTATCCCGAAAAGGTAGATAACAGGTAGTAGTCTTTTGTTTTAATTGAAGGGAGCTGTGCACTAATTGCTTAGTGTGACAGCTCCCTTGGCTTTAAAAGGTATTAATGTCCTTTATGCTTTTCATTCTTTTTATGCTTTTTCAGCGCGTATTTATATTTTTTGAGGGCTTTACGCTGTTCTTTGGCGGCTGATTTATAATTTTGCTTTGATAATTCGTATTGCTGCTTCAAAGTCTGCTGAGCTTTTGTGCCGATGCCTTTATCATGAATTTGCTTATTTATCAGGCGCTGCATTCTTTTAGGATTAATACATTTTTTATGGACCGTATTTGATTTTACGGATGAAGTGAATTTAAACCTGTGCCAATTTTTAAGTACATATAAATATACTTCGTAATCTTTAGGCTCTGAGCCGAAAACAATTCGGCATACCTGATACCTATTGTCATATTCACGCTCATATATTCCTATCCAAAAGGGGTTTTCAAACAAAACCGTAAGGGTGCTTTGCGTAAAAATCATAGCTGTTTGTTATAATCCGTAATCCCCAGCCGATTGCCGAAGGGGTCATCAAATTCAACGGCTGTTCCGGTATATATCTTAAAAGGTGATGAGTTGAATTTTACACCCTTTTGATTTAGCCTTTCATAAGTTTCATAAACATTATCTACAACAAACCATATTGTAGGCTTTGCTTCTTTAAATTTGCTTATGTCTTTCAGTATTATTGCAGGTTCTTCATTGCCGACGCTATAGGCTGTCATACCTTTATCGGCAAAGTCAAATTTCAGACTCAGTCCCAGTATGTCACCGTAAAATTGTTTTGCTGTTTTTATATCGTCTGCCGGCAGAAAAAAATTATCATAGCTGTTCATTATTGTTTTGCTCCGTTTCGTTTGTATTATTTGCAGTGTATGCCTCTGCATATATTCTCTGCAAATTATTTGCCCATTGTAATAATGTATCGCATACCAAAGCCTGCTGTTGCATAATAGTTTTGCCTACAAGTGGAATATCCTTGTGTTCCTGCAGGGCTTTGCCGTAATACTCCTTTGATTTGCTTATTCCGTTTATAATGTTTTGTATAAGTTCTAAGGCATCATTGGTATTTACCTTGTTAAGATTACATATTACGGTATTAAAGTCTAAGAGTATTTTAGGCGGCTGCATGGAATATTCCTTCATAAGTGAGGTTAAATAGGCTTTGCCCTTTTTTGTAATATGATAAATATTTTTTGATGCAAAGCGCTCTCCCTTTACCTCTTCGCCCTGTATATAGCCGTCCTCCTGAAGTCTTAAAACCTTTTTATATACGGACGGTATGCTTATTCGCATCCATTCGGAAATATTATGTTCCTCCACATCCTTTTGTATATCATAGGCGCTCTTAGGGTGTTGGGAAACTATTCCTAAAATTATCAAATCAATTGTAGACACAGACTTTCCTCCTTTACTATAATTTATAGTAATATATTTTATAGTAAAAGTCAAGCCTTTTTATTACAATATACTTAACCGTACAAAACAGCTTGTTTATTATTTTGTTTTGTGATATACTAAAATATTGAATAATGCTTAATTTTTAAAGGCAGAGGTGTAAATATGGCAAAAAAGGATAATATAAATAAAAACTCGGTTTTTATAGATAAGGTAATGGCTTTTTTCATTATGCTGGCAGTAGTGGTAATACCGCTTATAGTAAGGATAAGAATTGTACCCGTAGGTGAGTATGAATACGGTATAATACGTGCAAGCGGTTCAATAAATGATATGTTTTCATATAACAAGGCGGTTGCAGTCTGCGTGCTTGCATTGGTTATGGCTGCATATCTTGCGCTTGGTATAGTATTGGAGGAAAAACGCTTAAAGCTTAAGCTTAAAGCCCTGCCTTCATATATTATGTACGGTTATATAGGCTTATGCCTTATTTCATCTGTATTTTCAAGCTACAAGAGTATTGCCTTTTGGGGTATAAGCGAAAGATATGAGGGCTTTTTTGTTCTGTTAAGTTATGGTGTGTTTTTTATTATTGCTATGAGCTTTGCAACAACAGAATATGCAGTTAAGCATATGCTGGGCATAATTTCCCTTGCTGTTTTTATTGAGGGAATAATAGGAACCATGCAGACTTTAGGCTTTGACTTTTATGCTACAACAGCAGGCTCCAAGCTGGTACTGGGACAATACTATGGCGGAGAAAATCTTTCAATGAAGTTCGGATCGGCTTACGGTACATTGTATAATCCTAACTGTCTTGGCATGTATTCGGGTATGATGGCGTCCTTTATGCTTATGCCTGCTCTTTTAATGCCGATAAAAAATAAGTTTAAATATATGTTTGCATTTCTTTTTGTACTGGCGGTTATATGTATTTTTGGCAGTGATTCCGTAGGCGGACTTATGGGCTTTATCTGTGCCTGTGCTTTTGCTGTACTTGTTGGTATTATTTGCTTTTTCCAAAAAAGGCTTTACAAAAATAAGCTGTACCTTGTCTCGGCAATAATACTGATTATAGCCGCTTCGGTACTGCCTGCGGTGCTTGTTTCAACAAATGCTGCCATAGTGCAGAAGGCACATATTATAGTTCAGGCACTTTCGGAAACATCAGAGGATGTAAACCCTAATTTTTATGAGGACTTTACCTTTGACGGTGACACTGCAACAATAGTTACAAAGGCAGGTAATATCAATATTACCGCGACGGACGGTGATCCTTTTGTAGAGCAGAACGGAACAGTTAGAGATATTCAGGGTACAGCTTCCATGGAGGGTGAATCGGGAGGACACGTGAATTCCTATCTGATTGACGGATTGAAGAAGGGCGAAATACAGGTTTACAGCGACAAGCTTGTATTTATAGGTTATGACAGCGAGGATACCAAAACAAACTTTCTTATGAGAAAGACCGAAAACGGTATAATACCCCTTGATAAATTTGGCGTTGATGTGGATATTAATAATCCTGTGCCAAGTATAGGCTTTAAAGGGATTGAAAGACTTGGTTCCGGCAGAGGCTATATATGGTCAAGGAGTATTCCTCTTGTCTTTAAAAACATAATAATCGGCAAGGGGCCTGACAGCTTTGCTCTTGAATTTCCGCAGAATGATGTTATAGCCAAGCTTAACTATCTCGGCAACCCATATATAATTGTTGATAAGCCTCACAGCATATACCTGCAAAGTGCAATAAACACAGGAGTATTATCCCTGCTTGCCATTATTGTCCTTGTTGCATTATACCTTATACAGACCTTGATTAAGCTTGTTACAAGAAATGACGGCATAATTGTAAATGCAGCAAGGCTTGCCTGTGCCTCGGCAGTTACAGCTTATATGGCGGCAGGTGCAACCACTGACAGTGTTGTATCCGTTGCACCTGTTTTTTGGATAATATTGGGTATGGGATACGGAGTTAATTTTATCAGGTCTGCGGGGGTGGAAAATGGAGAGGATTAAGGGCTATACTCCGGAGCAGAAAAAGAAAATAGTTATTTTTATACTGCTGGATATAGTATTGATTAACTTTTCCCTTTTAACTGCAATCTGTCTTTGGTACGGAGGCAGTATTCCAGGACTGCCGGGAGGAGCAGGCGTTGAGATAGCAAGCAGGGTGTGGCAGTGGTACGGTTATGCCGCACTTGTTCTGTCGCCTGTTTGCGTCGCTGTTTACGGCATTTTTAAATTTTACTCAAATTTGTGGAAATACGCCACAATTGATGATATTTACAAAATTGTTGTTGCAGATACTATAATATTTGCACTGCTTTTTGGCATACACTGTACGGTGCTTGAAAATTATATTGATTATGACCTGCCAAAGCGCCTTTTGATGGTAGCTTGGTTTGTTAATGTAATATTATTTACCTTTTCACGTTCGGGCTATAGAATTGTAAAGCGCTTTTTCATAGCTTTGGAGCATATACTGACCAAAAAGGCAGGTTCCAAACGTGTACTTGTTGTGGGCGCAGGCTATGCGGGCTATAACGTTGTAAGGAGTATTTTAAACGGTGAAAAAGGCTATGAAAACAGAACACCTGTAATAATAGTTGATGATGATGAGTCAAAAAATAATACCAATATTATGGGTATTAGAGTTACCTATGACAGCGCTAATATTGAACGGCTTGCAAGGGATTATGAAATTGAAGAAAT
>CALIRN010000177.1 GCA_938042265.1 uncultured Eubacteriaceae bacterium | reverse complement strand
TATACATTTACAGCGTAATGTATCGCATAACTGTGTCGAATTTTAATATAAGAGTACTTTAAAGTAAAAATGTGTCCTTAAAATAAAGATGGTGCATATATTTTACCAATATCATAGAGGACCATACGTATATCCCCACTCATAGGTCATGGTAAGGGCAAGATTGGCGGCACGTCCAAGTGCAAAATAGTCATGAGCCTCATATAAAAGTCCGGACTGTGAGGAGGAGGTTTTGGGAGCCAGGGCAATCAGAGTCAAAAAACCTTCTATATTAAGATTGTAAGTTATTTTTTCCACAAATGCAGCATAGGCTGCCTTATCATTCTGCGGTACATATTCAAAGTCAATATCAAGGGCATAATAGCCTTTATTTTTCATATTTTGTATAATTTTTTCAATCAATACGTCCTGTAAAAACTCCGAGTTTAAAAGTATACTTGCCAGCTCGTTTGAAAAGCTGCCCTCTGCCGTAAGAGTGGATAAAAGCATTACCGGTTTTACACCGTAGGAGTAGGCAAGGGCAATGAGCTCCTCATCATCGGGAGAAATAAGCTCTCCGTCAGGAGAAAAGCCATAGGTAAAAATCGTAAGCATTGTAAGATATGGCAGTGCTTTTATTATAAGGCTTCTGTCGGTATAGGGATAGGCGTAACCGTTGGTGATTATTGCCCTGCCTCTCTGCTGCTCGTCATCATAGCTTATTATAAGGGTCTCTCCGCTGTAAAGGCTTCTTCCTGAAATTTGAGGATTATTGCGCATAATAAGATAAACGTCTGTGCCGGTTTCATCGGCTATAGTGTTAAGGGTATCGCCTGCCTGTACGGTATAAAATTGGCTTGGTCGCCTTATTACAAGGGTCTGGCCGGGTACAAGTGTTTCAGAGGGCGGTGAGTTAAGTGCGGAAATAACAAACAGCGGCACGTTGTAGCTTTCTGCAATGGAGGACAGGGTTTCTCCGGATTTTATTATATGTATCAGCATAAAAATTTCCCCTTTGAGTATATTAGTATAAGTGTATGTTTGTTTTAATATTTTATTATGGATTTTATCTGCATTTTGTAAAAAATGTTAAGTTATATATGGTAAAGAAGTGTAAACTTTTACGGATGAATACACGTATCTGTTTTTTATCAGATTTCAAATTATACCTGTAAGTATGCCGAAAGAGCCCCACGCTTGCGGGTAATAAATAAAACTTGTCTTGCAATGGACTTTGTTTTGTGAAAAATGATTAATTAATTTTGATGTATTTGTGAAAAAATAAACTAAATCAAATTTTTTGAAAAATCTATTGCTTAAATTAATGGCATATTGTATAATAGCTTAAGATAAAGCATAAACCTTTTTGTAAATTTTGACGCAAGGAGGGAGGTACACTATGGATAAAAAGGTTATAAAAGCACTTTCGCTTATTACCCAGTTAAGCCTTTCAATGCTCGTACCTATTTTTATGTGTCTGTTTGTGGGTATCCTGTTGGACAGGGTGGCAGGTACCTCGCCGCTTTTTCTGCTTATATTTATTTTTCTGGGTGTGGGCGGCGGTTTTAGAAGCGTATATATGATTACCAAATCGTTTTTTGACGGTAAGGACACATATATAGATATTAACAAATACAAAGGAAAGGGGGATAAGCAGCTTGAAAAAAGAGATTAAGCCCTCGGATACGCTTAGATTTATATTTGCATCTATGGCGGGAACAACTCTTATTATACTGATAATAGGGATTTTTGTTTCAAAACAGCCGTTAAATTTTATACTGGGTCTGCTTTTTGGCGCGGCAGTATCCGTGATAAGGATACTTATGCTGGCAAAGTCGGTGAAAGTATCGGTTGAAATGGAGCCGGCGGAGTCAAAAACCTATATGATGGGTCAGTACAATCTGCGTATGCTGCTTACTGTTGCCGCAGTTGTGGCAGGAGCTATGCTGAAGGAAAGGTTCAGTATCTTCGGTATTATCCTGGGACTTATTGCAATGCAGCCCTCTGTCTATATTGCAAACTTTATATATGAAAGGTTAGGAGGGGAAAAGATTGAATCCATTTCTACTGAAAAAGCTGATAGGCATAGTTGATAATCAGTCATCGGGCTTTGATATTGAGTCTAAAATATTGGCTCGCTTTGATGTTGCAGGGCAGGAGGTATGGCTTACCCAGACAGTTGTCACCACATGGATAATAATGGCGGCGCTTATACTTTTTGCTTTTGCAGTAAGGGTTAAGCTTAAGAACTTCAAGGATAAGCCTGAGGGATTTCAGAATGTGATTGAGCTTGGTGTTGAAAATATGTATAAGCTGGTGCTTACCTGTATGACCGAAAAGTATGATTACTTTGGCAAGTGGTTTTTTGGTGTGTTCTGCTTTATACTCTGCTCAAATCTCAGCGGTCTGCTGGGCTTCAGGGCACCTACGGCGGATCTTTCAACAACTGTTGCGGTTGCGCTGGCAACCTTTGTAATGATGCATTTTATGGGCATATGCACAGGCAAGGGCAGCTACTTTAAAGGCTACATTGAGCCTTTGCCTTTCTTACTGCCCCTTAATATTGTAAGTGAAATAGCAACACCTATCTCGTTAAGCTTCCGTCTTTTCGGCAACATAATGGGTGGTATGGTTATTATGTCACTTGTTTACGGTCTGCCAAGGTGGCTGAACTTTGGTATACCAGCAGTACTGCATACTTATTTCGATGTATTTGCAGGCTGTATCCAAACCGTTGTATTCGTCATGTTAAGTATGACGTTTATAAAAGATAAAATTGCGGACTGAATTGAGCCGCTTCAATAAAAGGAGGAAATTAATTATGGATGATCCAAAAGCTTTTGTAATGGGATGTTCTGCAATAGGTGCAGGTATTGCGATGTTGGCAGGTATCGGCCCCGGTATTGGTCAGGGCTTTGCTGCAGGTAAGGGTGCTGAGGCGGTTGGTCGTCAGCCGGAGGCAAGAAGCACGGTTACTTCTACCATGATTTTAGGCTGTGCCGTTGCTGAGTCAACAGGTATCTACGGTCTTGTTATTGCACTGCTTCTTCTGTTTGCAGATCCATTTGGTGTTGGTAAGTTTATGGGCTGATGCACCGTTTAACTGCGGAAACGGAGGTGCGGTATGGAAGGCTATGTAATTACACTGGATAAGCAGCTTCTTATTCAGGTGTGTATTCAGCTTATCAATACGGGTATACTTTGCTTTGTTTTAAGCAAGCTTCTCTACAATCCTGTACTTAATTTTCTTAAGGCGAGGAAGGAGAAGGTTGCCTCTCAGCTTGATGAGGCGGCTGCAAGGCTTAAAGAGGCTGAGCTTTTAAAGGCTCAGTATGAGGCAAAGCTTAAGGATATTGATAACGAAAGAAATGAAATTTTAGAGTCTGCAAGGGACTCTGCAAAGAAAAACTCAAGGCAGATTATCTCTGATGCCAGAAAAGAGGCTGACCTTATTAAAAACAGAGCAGAAAAGGATATTGTTAATGAGCGTGAAAAGGCCAAGGACGATATGAAGAAGGAAATCATTCAGGTTTCCGCCGAAATGTCACGCCGTTTTATCGCAAAGCAAATGAGCAGCGCCGAGCAGGAGCAGCTTTTTGAAGAAACCGTCAGAGAAATGGAGGAGCTTGAATGGACAAGCTGATTTGCAGCAAATATGCTGAGGCTCTGTTTGAACTGGCAAAGGAAGAGGATAAGTGCCTTTTGGTTGAAAACTCGGTACGGCAGCTTATGGCTGCCATTGAGGATAACCCCGAGTTCAAAAAGCTCCTTGGACATCCCGATATTGAGGGTGAAAAGAAGCTTGATGTTATAAGGTCCGTCTTTGACAATATGGACAGGGATTTGGAGGGCTTTATTTCACTTATATTTGAAAGAGGCAGAGGAAACATAATTTACGGTATTTTTGAAAGCTTTACCGAGCTTTCAAGGCAGTATCGCAACATTGTAACTGCCGATATAGTCAGTGCGGTAGAATTAACGGAGGGTCAGCTTTCAAGGCTTGTTAATGTGCTTGAGAAAAAGCTTGGCAAAACCGTTGAGCCAAAGGTAAGGGTAGACAGCGCTCTCCTTGGCGGACTTAAAATTACCGTTTGCGGACATACAATTAATTCTACGGTTAAAAGCAGACTTGACGAGCTTAAAAGTCTGCTTGAAAGCAGCAAAACGTCTGAGGAGAGGAGGGATGCCGTATGAAGCTTAGACCCGACGAAATCAGCTCTGTTTTAAAGGAGCAGATTAAAGCCTATTCCGCCAAGCTGGATGTATCAGAGGTGGGTACGGTTATTCAGGTCGGAGATGATATTGCAAGAGTTTACGGTCTTGATAATGTAATGAGCGGCGAGCTTGTGCAGTTTGAAAGCGGCGTTTATGGTCTTGCACAAAATCTTGAGGAGGAAAATGTCGGCGTCGTTATTCTCGGCGATGACGGTAGTATTAAGGAGGGTGACAGCGTTAAGCTGACTGGCAGAGTTGCATCTGTGCCTGTCGGTGAAGCGCTTATAGGCAGGGTTGTAAATGCAATCGGCCAGCCTATAGATGATAAAGGACCTATTAATACGGATAAATTCAGACCTGTTGAGAGAGTAGCCCCCGGTGTTATTACAAGAAAAGCCGTTGACGTACCTTTGCAGACGGGTATTAAGGCTATTGATGCCATGGTACCTATAGGCAGAGGTCAGAGGGAGCTTATTATCGGTGACAGACAGACAGGCAAAACCGCAATTGCAATAGATACAATTATTAACCAGAAGGGTAAGGACTGTATCTGTATATATGTAGCTATCGGACAAAAGGCATCAACTGTTGCCCGTATAGTTAAGTCACTGGAGGACTACGGTGCCATGGACTACACAATAGTGGTTTCCGCATCAGCATCGGAGCCCGCAACCCTGCAGTATATAGCACCTTATGCAGGTGTTGCCATGGGTGAGGAGTTTATGGAAAACGGCAAGGATGTGCTTATTGTCTATGATGATCTTTCAAAGCACGCTGCTGCTTACAGAACAATGTCACTGCTCCTTAAAAGACCTCCCGGACGTGAGGCTTATCCCGGTGATGTATTCTACCTT
>CALIRN010000176.1 GCA_938042265.1 uncultured Eubacteriaceae bacterium | reverse complement strand
CTACTGCAAGAAATGTGTGCATTTCTTGCAAGCGTGTCGTCTTTTTCGACACGCTGAGACGGATATACAGCAGTGTATCCGTCTTTTTACGGGAGGCAACTATGTATTTCAACGGCATTGTCATTGGTGTTTTTTCTTTTTTATGTATAGGCATTTTTCATCCTATTGTAATTAAGTCAGAATACTATTTTTCAAAAAAAATTTTTCCTCTATTTATAATTGCAGGCATCATACTGCTTATACTTGCCCTGTCTGAAGATAATATCGTCTTAAGCTCCTGCTTTGCCGTTGCAGGAATGAGCAGCTTCTGGAGCGTTAAAGAGCTTTTTGAGCAGGAAAAAAGAGTGAAAAAAGGCTGGTTTCCAAAAAATCCAAACAGAAAATAAATATTACACAAAAAAAGAACTATTAACCTTTTTGTAATAGTTCTTTTTCTTTATCATATATCAGAATAAGCACATCTGATTGGTTTCAGGTATACCCTTGAGTATGCCCACATCCTTTAGCATCTGAGCTACAGTTTTGCCTATACCCGTTCTTTCCCTGAATTGCTCAATGGTGGCAAACTCTCCGTTCATCCTTGCCTTTGTAATGGCAGGTGCAGTTTCGCGACTAAGGTTCGGCAATACACAAAACGGAGCCATTAGCCCCTCATCGGTAATTAAAAACTGTGTTGCGTCAGCCCTATACAGGTCGATAGGCACAAACTTAAAGCCTCTCATATACATTTCATAAACAAGCTCCAAAACCGAACGCATTGTTTTATCATTGGCCGTAGCTGCCTTGCCCAACGCGTCAATCTCTTTCATCTTATCCATAACACGCTCGGGTCCGAAGCACATTATTTCATAATCAAAGGAGTCCGACTTAACATAAAAGGACGCCGCATAAAAAGCGTAAGGGAAGTTAATCTTAAAATAGCCTATACGGAAGGTATTTGTAACATATGCAACCGCATGACCCTTCGGAAACATATATTTAATCTTTTTACAGCTGTCGATATACCAGTCCGGGACATTGTTTTCACGCATAATTGTCTCATGCTCCTCCGACAGACCCTTGCCCTTACGTACCTTTTCCATTATCTTAAAAGCTGTTTCATTTTCAACACCCATACGTATAAGGTAAAGCATAATATCATCTCTGGTAGGGATAACCTCTTTAAGGGTAACCACATTATTTTTAATAAGCTCCTGAGCATTTCCCGTCCATACATCCGTACCGTGGGATAAGCCTGATATTCTTACCAAATCAGAAAAAGACGAGGGCTGTGTTTCCTCAAGCATGGTACGTACAAAGTTGGTGCCAAACTCGGGCAAACCAAGTGAACCTGTATTACAGTTTATCTGCTCACGGGTTACACCAAGCGCCTCAGGTGAGGTAAACAGCGACAGCGTTGCTTTATCATCCATGGGTACTTCCAACGGGTCAAAGCCTGTCATATCCTTATACATATGCAAAATGGTAGGCACATCATGGCCCAGCATATCAAGCTTAAGCAAATTTTGGTCTATGGAGTGATAATCAAAATGGGTTGTTTTAACTACCGAATTAAATTCATCGGCCGGTCTTTGTACCGGAGTAAACTCGTAAATTGACCTGTTATATGGTACAACAACCAAGCCGCCCGGATGCTGTCCGGTTGTTCTCTTAACACCCTCACAGCCTGCAGCAATACGTTTTTTTTCCGCCGAGCTGAAATACTGTATCTTATGATTTGGTATTTCAAGATATTTATTTATATAACCGTATACGGTTTTCTCCTGCAAAGCACTTATAGTACCTGCCTTAAATACAAACTCCGAGCCAAACAGCTCCTCACAGTAGCGATGTGCCTGCTGCTGATATTCACCCGAAAAGTTAAGGTCAATATCAGGCTCCTTATTTCCCTTAAAGCCCAGAAAGGTCTGGAACGGTATAGCCTGTCCGTCCTTATTCATTTTAGTACCGCATAAGGGACAATCCTTATCGGGCATATCAAAGCCGGAGCTGCCTCTGTAGGCAAGCACATCCTCAGAGTCAAAATCCGAATATTTGCAGTGCGGACACACATAATGAGGCTCCAGAGGATTAACCTCTGTAATACCTGCCATTGTTGCCGCAAAGGAGGAGCCTACGGAGCCTCTTGAACCAACAATGTATCCATGATCCATTGAGTCCCATACAAGCTTTTGGGCTGATATGTAAAGCACCGAATATCCGTTGTCAATTATTGAATTAAGTTCAATGCTGAGCCTGTCCTCAACCACCTTAGGCAGGGGATCCCCATAAATTTCCTTGGCTTTTGAGGTTGTAATATCTCTTAAGGTCCGATCGGAGTTTTCAATAATAGGCGGACATTTATCCTTTGAAATAGGCCTTACGTCCTCAAGCCAGTCGGCAACAAGGTTAGTGTTGGTAACTACTACCTCATAGGCCTTTTCCTCGCCAAGGTACTTAAACTCCTCAAGCATTTCCTCAGTAGTCCTTAAATATAAGGGAGCCTGATTATCCACATCCTTAAATCCGTCGCCCGCCTGTACAATCCGTCTGAATATTTCATCCTCAGGGTCAATAAAATGTACATCACAGGTTGCAACAACAGGCTTATTATATTTTTCACCCAAGGCAACAATTTCCCTGTTAAGCTCATAAAGCCTGTCTATGCTTTCAACAGCCTTGCCGTTTTTACTTTGGTTGTTAACCATAAACATATTGTTGCCTATGGGCTGAATTTCAAGATAATCATAAAAATCAACAAGCTCTCGTATTACCTCATCACTTTGGTTTTCATAAAGTGCGGTAAAAAGCTCTCCCGCCTCACAGGCAGAGCCTAAAATGAGCCCCTCCCTGTGCTTTATCAGTTCACTTTTAGGTATTTTAGGCCTGCGCAGAAAATATTTTATATGAGAATCCGAAACCAGCTCATACAGGTTTCTGAGCCCCTCCCTGTTTTTTACCAGAATTATGGCATGGTAATACTGCTTGATATGCCTTTTATCAATAATTTCGGCAGCAAGAGTATTTATTTTATCAAGGGCTTCAACCCCCTTTTCCTTAAGCAGAGGAATTGCTTTTACAAAAATCTCAGCCGTTGCACCTGCATCATCAACTGCCCTGTGATGATTTTCAAGACTTACGCCCATCTGCTCACAAACCGTATCAAGCTTAAAGTTTTTAAGCTGAGGAAAAAGCATTTTTGCAAGCTCCACTGTATCGAGCACGGTAGGATTTATTTTATAATTATTTTCAATAGTCCATTGGCGCACAAAGCCCACATCAAAAGAGGCATTATGGGCAACCATTACACTGTCTCCCACAAATTCGAGAAACCTGGGCATAACCTGCTCTGCATCCTCTGCCTCCGCAAGCATATCATCGGTAATGTGAGTAAGGCTTACTATTTTTTCATCCAGCTTGATATGAGGATTGATAAATTCTGAAAACCTGTCGACAATTTTACCATTCTTTACCTTTACAGCACCGATTTCTATAATTTTATCAATTTCTTTTTTAAGACCTGTGGTTTCCAAATCAAATACAACAAAGTCACTATCCAAAGTCTGTCCCCGATAATTTTTTACTACCGAGCCCAAATCATCCACAAGATATGCCTCACATCCGTAAAGCACCTTTACATCATTGTATTTATCCTCAACAGCATGCAGTGCCTCGGGGAAGGCCTGTACAACACCATGGTCCGTTATTGCTATTGCCTTATGTCCCCATAAATGGGCCCTTTTTATATACTCCTTTGCAGGTGTAATGCCGTCCATTTTACTCATCTGGGTATGTAAATGCAGCTCAACTCTTTTTTCTGGTGCATTATCCATACGCAGCGGAGGCACCTGAGCACTTGATGCCCTGTTTACAAGCATAACAGGCTCATCATGTTCAAATCGGTCGTTTTCCAGATTACCCAACAGCTTAACGTAATTACCTGCTTTAACAAGTGAAGCAAAGGTACCATCGTATGCCTCAGGCTGCATAAACATTTTTGCCAGTATGGCTCCCGATTTATCGCTGACATAAAATTTAACAATAAGCATACCCTTTTTAGTTTTTACAAGCTCATCAACCGCAAAAATAAGTCCTTCAATAACTATATTATTCGCAGGGGGAATACATGAGGAAATAGGTACCGCTTCCTCCTCAATGGGTGTTTGCTTAGGCTGAGATAATCTGCTGCGTTTAACACGCTGCTCCCCTGAGGAGGCTGTATTGTTTACCCTTACCTTAGGCGCAATAAGCCTGTCCTCATTCTCCAATACTTTTTCAGAAAAATCACGATGAATTGCACGCTTAATACGCTCCTCCATTATTTCCTCAGTTTCCTTCTGTTCCGACTCCTTATTTTTAAACACCACTCTGTGCTCGAGGTTAAATCTTTCTCTTAGCAAACGCTCAAATTCAGCCCCTATACCACGGTTTTGGAATAAAAAGGCAGAGTTAAAATCAACCTCAAATACTATCTCATTATTATAGATATGACAGTCTGCCTTTTCAAACAAATTACAGCACATTGGACTGCCTTTTTTCAAAAATCGCAGCAGATTTGGTCTGTAGCTTTTTAAAATATCAGAAACATTATTATATGTACAGTTGTATTTTAAATGAACACTGGCGTCGGAAACATAATCAAAGTTTTCCTTAATGTCCGTACTGAAATCCCACAGGCAATCCTCATTTATAATATCCTCTGCGGATAAATCCACGTCCATTAATCCCGTATTCTTATTAAATGTAATTTTGTCAACAGCTGTATTTTTTAATGTTGTTTTAACATTGGCTGACAGGTCCACCCCGCCAAATACATCTCCAAATTTCATAGGAGTCACTTTATCACCTCCTGCTTTAAAAATTTGTATAAAATTACTTTATCACAGTTTTTCTATCTCTTCCATTAATGCTGACAGAAGCTGTTCCTCAGGCAACTTACGGAGTATTTCACCCTTTTTGAAAATAAGTCCGTATCCCTTACCTCCGGCAATACCAATATCGGCTTCTCTTGCCTCCCCCGGTCCGTTTACGGCACAGCCCATAACTGCAACCTTAATATCCTTATTTATGTTTTTGCAGGCATTTTCAACCTTATTTGCAATACCAATAAGGTCTATTTCCGTTCTTCCGCAGGTGGGACAGGACACAAAATTAATACCGAATTTTCTAAGCTCCATAGCCTTAAGTATCTCCTTTGCCGCCTTAACCTCTTCAACAGGGTTACCCGTCAGAGATACTCTTATTGTATCGCCGATACCCATACCAAGTATGGCGCCGATACCGGCAGCGGATTTTACCGTTCCGCTCCACACTGTTCCCGCCTCGGTTATACCCAGATGCAAAGGATAATCAACCTGCTGCGAAAGCAGAGAATAGGTTTCCATTGAAAAGGGGACATTTGATGCTTTAATGGAAATAACTATTTTATCATAATTAAGGTCTTCAAGAATTGCAACGTGCCTTAAAGCACTTTCAACCAGACCCTGTGGTGTAACCTCACCATACTTTGCAAGTATATCCTTTTCAAGCGAGCCTGAATTAACGCCGATACGGATAGGTATTTCCCTTACCTTTGCAGCATTTACAACAGCCTCTACCCTATCTCTTGAGCCTATATTGCCGGGATTAATTCTGAGCTTGTCAACCCCCATCTCAAGGCATTTAAGGGCAAGCCTGTAATCAAAGTGGATATCAGCCACAAGGGGAATACCGATGCTCTTTTTTATATCGCCTACGGCCTCTGCCGCCTGTATATCCGGTATCGCAACTCTGATTATTTCACAGCCCGCCTCCTCCAGCTCCTTAATCTGCGCTATGGTAGCGGCAGCATCTCTTGTATCTGTATTACACATGGACTGTATTGCTATGGGATTATTGCCGCCTATTGCAATATCTCCTATATTTACAGACCTTGTAAGTTTTCTTTTGATATAGCTCATAATATATCCTCCGCTTAAATCAGCTTTATAACATCATTTATTGCAATAAAAATACCAAAGCCCATAACAAGGGCAAAGCCTATAAGATTTATAATCCCCTCCTTTTCAGGCGGAAGCTGTTTTCTCCTTACAATCTCAATAAGATATACAAAAATTCTGCCGCCGTCAAGAGCAGGGATAGGTACAAGGTTAATAACACCCAGATTGGCGCTTAAAAGCGCACTTAGGTTAAGCATTGTAAGCACGGTATAAATAGCACCGTCTGTAATCGTGCTTTGGTAGGCATCACCTACAACCGTTGTTACTCCTATAGGTCCGCTGATTTCATTCAGGGAAACATTTAAGGTAAGCATTCTCACTACGCCTAAAACGGTAACCTTAACAAGGAATATCATATTCCAGAAGCCGTCTGCAACGCACTCAAAAAAACCTGCCCTCGTTATATTACCAATATCCGACAGGTCATAAAGCCCAAGATTTATAACCGGCGCTTTATACTGCGTTTTTATACCTATAAGGTATTTGCCCTCCTCGTTAAGCTTTGGGATTATTGTGGCATTAATCTTTTCTCCACTACGTTTAACCGTAAGATTAAGAGCCTCACCGGGATGTTCGCTTAAATAAAAATCAAGGTCACTTCTTATATTTACGGCCTTTCCGTTTATTGCAACAATTCTGTCCCCCGGCTGAAGTCCTGCACTTTCCGCAGGATAGCCCTCTATTGTGCCTGCAACCCTGTTTGTGGATATGCCTGTTGACATTGCCATAAAGGTAAGCACAATAAGAGCAAGTACAAAATTCATAACGGGACCTGCAACGGCAATTAATATTCTTTTAAAGACGCTTGCCTGATTAAAGCCTATTTTATCGCTGCCCTCAATCTCATCATCAGCCATTCGGCAAAAACCGCCAATGGGCAGCAGCCTTACGGAATACAGGGTATCACCCCTTTGTACACCAAAAAGCTTTGGTCCCATACCTACTGCAAATTCCTCAACAAACACATTGCACTTTTTTGCAGCAATAAAATGTCCCCATTCATGTATAACAACAATCAGGGTAAAAATAATTAAGGTAATAATTACGGACATTAAAACACCTCTTATAAATTGTTTACATATTCTCTTGCAAAGCTGTCAGCCTCAAGCACGTCCTCCAGGCTGTAGTCATACTTTACATTATATGCACTCATGGCTTTTTCTATAAGTCTTGGAATATCCACAAAATTAATTTTTCCCTCTAAAAATTTTGCAACGGCAACCTCATTTGCAGCATTAAGCACCGCAGGCATTGTACCGCCTGTTTTTATTGCCTCAAAGGCAAGGGCAAGGCAGCGGAATACATTTAAATCAGGCTTTTCAAAGGTGAGATTATTCCTTTCAAAAAAGTTAAGCTTAGGGAAGCTGTTTTTTAATCTCCTTGGATAGGTTAGCGCATACTGTATGGGCACCTTCATATCCGGCACGCCAAGCTGCGCAATTATTGCACCGTCCTCATATTCCACCATGGAATGTACAATACTCTGAGGATGTACAACCACCTTAATTCTGTCAAGGTCAACATTAAAAAGCCACTTAGCCTCTATAACCTCAAGTCCCTTATTCATCATTGTGGCAGAGTCTATAGTTATTTTTTTACCCATAGACCAGTTGGGATGATTAAGGGCATCTGCAAGGGTTACACCGCTAAGGTCAGTCATACCTCGGAAGGGTCCGCCTGATGCAGTAAGCCATATATTTTCAATCCTATTCATTGAATTGCCCTGCAGTGACTGAAAAATTGCGGAGTGTTCACTGTCAACAGGGTACATATTAACATTATTTTCTCTTAAAAGCCTCATAACAAGCTCGCCCGAGGTAACAAGGGTTTCCTTATTGGCAAGTGCAATATTTTTGCC
>CALIRN010000175.1 GCA_938042265.1 uncultured Eubacteriaceae bacterium | reverse complement strand
CAGCTGTGAGCCTTATCCATAAGTCCGCGTTCAAAAACAATGCCCAAATCCTCATATTCCTCTTTATCTATTTCAAGCAGCCACTCGTCACCGTCAGGCTTGCGGATACACACCTCTATATATTCATCCTGTATTAAATAACGATAATCAAATACATCCTGTATTATTTGGTTGTTTATATCTACCAGAATATCTCCCGGCTTAATGCCCATTTCCTCAGCAATACTGTCAGGCTCAACCTTTATTATAACATTATCCACAAAAACACCTCCGTGCTTTTCTATCAAAGGCTAATCATACCCGCCATCGAGCCTCTTTCATTACCCATAAGCCTATGGGAGTAAAACAGCTCCGGAAGGCATTTTGTACACATACGGCTGTTTTCAATATTCTCAGGCTTGACACCTGCATTTATAAGTATTCTTTCATTAATCCCCTGCAGGTCAATATAAAACTTTCCTTTATTTTGGGTATCGGCAACAATATATTCACTGCTCCATGGTATACTTGAGCAAAACTCGTCAGCCACAGGCTTATCTACCTGAAAGCAGCATTTGGCTATTGCAGGGGAAATACAGCAGATTAACTCCTCTGCCTTTGTGTTAAACTCTCTTTCCATTGCACTGACAGTTGCAGCACCTATTTCCAGAACAGTGCCTCTCCAACCGCTGTGTGCAATACCTACAGCCTTATTTTTGCTGTCATAATAAAATATAAGTACACAATCCGCCGAAAAGCCTGTCAGTACCACATCGTTACAGTTCGTAATTGCAGCGTCGTATCCATCTGCCTGTCTTTCGGCAAAAAGACCCCTGCCTCTGTCAGCCTCGCCCGCTATTAAAATATTATCCCCATGCACTTGCCTGGTCCATAGAGTATTGCGGCTGTCAACACCTATTGCTGTACAAATTCTATTATAATTTTCAAAAACATTTTCCCTTTTATCCTCTCTGAAGGCAAGGTTAAGGCTTTCATAACAGCCCTTTGAAACCCCACCTAACCTTGTGGAAAAGCAGTGTCTTATGTCCTTAAGCTTATCAAAGGTAAAATATTTAACGCCATTTTTCTCTACCAAATTCATAATATCAGAAAGCAGCCTTTAAATGCCTTATTTCCTTTCCTAATATTTCTATTACATCAAATCTTATATCTGTATTATATTCATTAATGTTATTTGCGGCAAGATAATGCTGTGCCGTACGTCTGATTTTATTCTGCTTATATATATTGACAGCCTCTCTGGGTAAACCCTTTGAGGCATCACGCCTGTATTTTACCTCTAAAAATATATAGGTTTCGCCTTTTTTGGCAATAATATCAATTTCACCTACAGGCGAATAATAATTACGCTCAAGTATTTTATACATACGCAGTCTCAGATACATAGCCGCCATATTTTCACCCGTATTGCCTGCAGCCCTGTTATTCATTGATAATGCCCTTTGTAAAGCTTCTCCTGTGTATTTTACACAGACCATACATTTTTATACCCTCAATATGTCTTGCCGTGCCATAACCCATATTATTTTCAAAATCATAGTAGGGATACTGACAGCTAAACTCCTTCATCATTCTGTCACGGGTAACCTTGGCAATTATACTGGCAGCACCTATGGAAATACTTTTTGCGTCACCCTTTATAATCGGAGTCTGTGATATATCAATGCAGGGTATTGTAAGAGCGTCTACAAGCAGCATATCGGGAGATACACTAAGCCCCTGTACTGCCTTACGCATGGCACTGTAAGTTGCCTGCAAAATATTTATACTGTCAATTACCTCATTGCTTTCCATACCAATACTGACAGCAAGCGCCTTATCCATAATAACACTGTAAAGCTCCTCACGCTTTTTTGCCGAAAGCTTTTTACTGTCGTTTACACCGGGAATAAGGCAATCCTTAGGCAGAATAACCGCAGCGGTTACTACGGGACCTGCAAGTGGTCCTCTGCCCACCTCATCAATGCCTGCAACATATTTCATACCGCTATCATAACAGCTGTTTTCATACTGTGATATTTCAAAAAGCCTTTTTAATTCATTTATATAGGCATTATATCGTTTTTCAAAATACTCCACAAGTTTTTGAACGCCTGTCCTGCTGTCCTGCCTTATGGACTCCAGTGCCGTTGGCAGCTCCTCCACCGATACAGCATTAAGCCTGTCCCTTATTTCCGCAATACTTTCCATATTTAATCACCACAAATTTACAAAATTAATCACGTTAAGCTTTATTATACATAATAATGTTAAATTTTTCAATAACATTTGGACAAAAAACCGAATATGATAAACTAAATTTGTATTTAAGAGGTCAAATACATGGATGATAAGCTGGAATTAATCATAGAATGTAACAGTGGCACACTGCCCGATGACCTGTGCACGATAAAGTATTCCCTACCCATTATAGGCTGTGTGGTGGTTGAGATAGACCCGATGAATATTGATAGGCTTAAGGAAATAAGCTCCATTAAGGCTGTGCACAAAATACCTCATATCACAGCGCAAATGAACAAGGCACGCAGCACTGTGGGTGCGGAAAATACGGCCTACTGCGGCAGTGGTATTACCATAGCCTTTCTTGACACAGGCATCAGCCCCGTAAGGGATTTTGAAGGCAGAATAAAAGTATTCAAGGATTTTATTAATGGCAGGGTAAATCCTTATGATGACAACGGTCACGGCACTCACGTTACAGGGATAGCCTGCGGCAGTGGCATCCTTTCGGGAGGAAAATACAGAGGCATAGCACCACAGGCACATATTGCCTCACTTAAAACTCTTGACTCAAACGGAAAGGGCAGTGCTGCCGATATTCTTGCAGGCATACAATGGATATATGACAATAAGGATAAATATAATATACGTATAGCTAATCTTTCCATAGGTACTGCCTCCACAGCCTCCGATGATCCTCTTGTAAGAGCAGCGGAGGCACTGTGGGACATGGGCATAACCGTTGTAAGTGCCGCAGGAAATAACGGGCCTGCCCCATGCAGTATTTCTTCTCCCGGAGTCAGCAGAAAAATTATTACCGTAGGCTCCAGCGACGATGACTATGAAACAAATATATGGGGTACTTCACTTAAAAATTTTTCAGGCAGGGGACCCACTGCAGACTGTATTATCAAGCCCGATATACTTGCCCCCGGCAGCTCCATTGTATCCTGTCTTACCGGCGATATAAAAAGACAGGATATGCATATAAGGGAGGGCTATTATCAGGTACTGAGCGGTACCTCTATGTCTACGCCCATAGTTTCCGGAGCAGTGGCAGACCTTTTGGAAAAGCACCCCGACCTTACACCCGATGACATTAAATATATGCTGAAGCTGTCCTCCGTTAAGCTGGGATATCCCAGAAACAGGGAGGGCTGGGGATTATTAAACGTATCTGCATTATTATCACAGGAGGTTTATCATGTCAGAACTTAATAAAATTTATGAAATAACCCAACAGCTTTCCTCTCCCGATAATCTGAGAGATGATTTTAAGGAAATAATGGATATTGCCATAAAGCATTTTTCATCAAAATATCTCACTCCCATAAACGTTGCCATTTCATCCCACAAGCAATACTGCGACTCACACCCCTGCAAGGAGGTTAATCTGCTTAAAGCCTTTAAGCCCTTTGTTGAAAACAGTAATGGCATTGACAGGTTAATTGATGCCGTAAATACACTTCGCCTTTTCTCAAGGACATCATCACCTGACGACAATACAGCAGTAATGGTAAGCGCTGCATCAATCAACGACAGCGCAATTCATCCCGATGGAATTTACGAGGTGGACGAAGGCTGTATAAGCACCAATTCCCAGTCAGTCAGCAAGGATTTCAATATTGACCCCGCCATTCTTATATTTCTGCTTTTCTTCACTGCAATAAAATAAATCTTAAAATTAAAAGGGTGGTCCGCCTTTTGGCAAAACCACCCTTGCTTTTAATCAATGTCTGAAATGACGCATACCCGTAAATACCATTGCTATACCGTACTCATTGCACTTGTCAATACTGTCCTGATCTCGTTTTGAGCCGCCCGGCTGAATAATTGCCGTAATACCTGCCCTATGAGCAGCCTCCACACAGTCATCAAATGGGAAAAATGCATCAGAAGCAAGCACAGCACCCTTTACATACTCCTCTCCAAGCTGAGTTTTGCCATGTTCTACAGCCTGCTCGGTTGCCCATATTCTGTTTACCTGGCCCGGTCCGATACCTACGGACTGCTTGTCCTTGCCAAGCGCTATACCGTTGCTTTTGGTAAACTTAACAATCTTCCATGTAAAGAGAAGATCCTCCATTTCCTTATCGGTTGGCTTTCTGTCAGTAACAACCGTAAGCCCGTCACCAAGAAGCCTGCTGTCAATATCCTGAATAAGCAGACCTCCACTTACCTTTTTACAGTCATAAGCAGACTCAGGCTGCTTCCTGTCAATGTCTGCAAGCTTTAAAAGTCTGATGTTCTTCTTCTGTTCAAGTATTTCAAGAGCATCATCATCAAAGTCGGGAGCAAGTACAATTTCAAGAAAAATTCTGCTTATTTCCTCGGCTGTTGCCTTATCAATCTTTCTGTTAGCACATACAATACCGCCAAAAATTGATGTAGGGTCGGTGTTGTAAGCCTTAACATAAGCCTCGTGAATATCCTTGCCGCTTGCAACACCGCATGGATTTGAGTGCTTGCAGGCAACAACAGTAGGCTCCTCATATTCTCTTAAAAGCTCAAGAGCACCATGTGTATCGTTAATATTATTAAATGAAAGCTCCTTGCCGTGAAGCTGTTCAATACCTGTAAGCATACCTCTGTTGTTGCCAACCTCCTTGTAGAAAGCAGCAGACTGATGAGGGTTTTCACCATAGCGCATATCCTGTACCTTTTCAAAGGTAAGGGTAAGTGTATCCGTATACTTAGGTAAGCCTGCCTTGTCCTTAAGGTAATTTGCAATCATAGCGTCATAGTATGCCGTATGGTTGAATACCTTTGCCGCAAGGTAGAAGTTTGTTTCCCTGCAAACCTTGCCGTTTGACTTAAGCTCTTCAAGTACCTTATCATAATCCGCAGGATCAATAATAACGGATACGTCCTGATAATTCTTTGCGGCAGCTCTTAACATTGATGGACCGCCAATATCTATATTCTCAATACAATCCTCCAATGTTACACCCTCCTTCATAACAGTTTGCTTGAAGGGATAAAGGTTAACTACAACAAGGTCGATAAGGTCAACACCCAAATCCTTAACAGCCTGCATATGTTCCGCATTACCTCTCATTGCAAGCAGACCTGCGTGAATTTTAGGGTGAAGTGTTTTAACGCGACCGTCAAGACACTCAGGAAAGCCCGTTACCTCAGAAATACCGATTACCGGCAGACCTGCTTCCTTAAGCTTGTTGTATGTGCCGCCTGTTGATACAATTTCAATACCCATTTCATTAAGCCTTGCCGCAAACTCAACAATACCCGTTTTGTCCGATACGCTTATTAATGCTCTCATTTATTGATTTCCTCCAAAAATAATAATAGCCGCCCGCAGAGGGCAAAATGTTACCGTTAAAATAACTGCCCAGACGGTCGGCCGATTAATTTTGCACTCCCCTGTGGTAACCCACAAATCCGTCAGTCATGCAAAACAACTTACTTATATAATAATGATACCAACAAATCCATTTTATGTCAAGCATTTAATTGCTGCTATGTGCCGTTGTAATTTCTGCAGTGCTCTCCGGCTGAACATCAAATATAGTCCCCAATCCTACTGACTTTCTATAGCTGTCAACCTTATTGTAGTTTGATGTATCATATCGGTAGCAAACAACAGGCATACCCTTATAAGCATAGCTATAAATCTGTGCAGCCATTGACAAGGGCAGATTAATGCAACCGTGAGAGCCGTGCTTTACATACCAGTCACCACCAAACTTAGGCTGCCAGATTGCGTCATGCAGACCTATATCACCGTTAAACGGCATCCAGTATGAAACAGGTGTTTCATAATCTTCTCCCCTGAGAGTTGCATCCCTCTCACAATATGTAATTCTGTACGTACCGTTTGGAGTTGCGCCCTTTGCGGGATGTCCCGAAACCATTTCCGTCTGAAGCACCATTTTGCCGTCCTGATAAAGAAACAGGTGCTGTCCAGTAAGATCTACCTCAACATAAGTATTGCCTATATCAAGACCTTCATAGCTTGCGCCCTCCTGATAATAATCAGGTCTGCGCTCCTTTATTTCCCCTGTTTTGATATCCGCAACAAGGGTGTCAATTTCAGCCTCACGATTAATTCTGCAGCCGTAATTGCCACCAACCAGACTTACATTAAAGCCATCGCTTGTAGGGAAGGTCCTTGTATCCCCAAATGTATCGTATTTTCTTGAAAGTCCCCTTACAAATTCCTTTACCGTGTCCCTGTTAAAGTATGCGGAAAAATCCTCTGCAATAACTATCCAGTCCTTTGTTACAGAGTCATCAACCACCTCCGTATTTGAACCGAATTTATATGTAATAACAGCTTCAAGCCATTTGTTTGCAGTATTCATGGCATTGAGCATGTCCTCATTGTCCTGATATACGGTGGGCTTAATATAAAAGTCCTCCTGTGAAAGGTCAATACTATGCTCAAGATTATTAACCGCACTGACAACTCTTTCACCAAAGCTTTCTCTGTCAAGACGAGTACCGTAAACCTCAGGGATTACCTCAAATCTGTTTTTATCATTAAGCTGCAGGCGTGCATTTACACTATCCGTTACAGCTCCGCCTGATACAAGTGAAAATTCGCCTATTTTTTGGTTAAGCATATCCGCATCAAAAGACACAACAGGTGCAGTTTTAATATCCATTTTTTTAAACAGACCCATACCCCATAAAAATCTTTTCTGTCCTTCAAGAGCCGTCACAAGTTCATTGTCAAAATCACCCTTGAGGGCTATATCCTCTGCTGTCAGTTTATCGGTAGTTTTTCCATCGGTAATTTCAAGACCGTAACCCTCTATAACCTCCTCAAGCTTATCTTTTGCGGAGTCAACCGTATCATAGCTGCAATCTATACCGTCTATAACTGTACCTGGCATAAATCTCTGCACAAATGCTGCCTGTGCAGTAATTGCATAGCCTGCCAATATAACAGCAATAACTGCCGCTGCGGCAGTTATCACCTTTTTTACCGTATTATTTCTTTTTCTTCCCAAATCACCCGACAATTTTAAATCCATATTATGTACCTCTGACTCTATTGTAATCACTACATATAGTTATATAACAAACTTTACAATATTTCAAGCAATTTCCTACAAAAAAATTATGTCAATTTCGTTACAAAATACCAAAAAAATCGGGGATTTGACAATTTATGGATATATGGTGTAAAATAGATATATAAATAAAAATCAGAGGACAATAAAATGGAAAAATCTACAGATAGCAACGAGAAATTTATACGTATGACAACCGAGCCGATAGAAAAGCTTATATGCTCCCTTGCCATACCCACAATCATAAGTATGCTGGTCAGCTCCTTTTACAATATGGCAGATACCTACTTTGTAGGCTCTCTGGGCAAAAGTGCCGTAGGTGGTGTAGGTATAGCCTTTCCCGTTATGGCAGTTATACAGGCATTTGGCTTTTTCTTCGGACATGGCAGCGGCAACTTTATAGGCAGAGAGCTTGGCAAGCAGAATATTGAAAAGGCGGAAAGGATGTCTGCAACAGGCTTTTTATGCTCTTTTATTTTTGGAATTGCCGTAGCGGTTTTGGGGCTGCTGTTTTGTGATGAGCTTGTTTATTTTTTAGGTGCAACACCTACCATTGCACCCTACGCAAAGGAATACTTAAGCATTATCCTTGTTGCCGCGCCTTATATGACAGCGTCCTTTGTGCTTAACAATCAGCTTCGATTTCAGGGCAGCGCCTTTTATTCCATGATTGGCATTGCAACGGGCGCAGTTACTAATATTTTTCTTACCCCGCTTTTTATATTTGTATTTGACCTTGGTGTAGCTGGTGCGGCATGGGGTACAATAGTCAGTCAGCTTTTAAGCTTTTGTCTGCTTCTGGTTGGTACCTTTCAGGCAGGTAACATACGTATCAGATTAAAAAACTTTAAGCCAAATAAATTCTATCTTGGCGAGATTATTGCAGGCGGTACTCCCTCTCTTTTAAGACAGGGACTTGCCAGTGTTGCCACCACTTGCCTTAACATTTCCGCAAATCCCTTTGGGGATGCGGCAATTGCGGCAATGTCAATTGTGTCAAGAGTAATGATGTTTGCAAATTCCGCCGTTATAGGCTTTGGACAGGGCTTTCAGCCGGTGTGCGGTTTTAACTATGGTGCCGGCAAGTATGAACGAGTTAAAAAGGCATTTTGGTTTTGTGTAAAAACCTGTTTTATTTTTCTTGTAATCGTAAGCATTTTATCCATTACAAATGCAGAGGCTATAGTAGGCGAGTTCAGCAGAGGAGATGTTTCCGTTACCCAAATAGGAGCCATGGCATTCAGACTTCAATGTCTTACATTACCACTTAATGCCTTTATTGTACTTGCAAATATGCTGACACAAACTATAAGGATGCCTGTTCGAGCAAGTATAATTGCAGCCTCAAGACAGGGTCTTATATTTATACCCGCTGTACTTATAGGCGGCAGATTATGGCAGCTTAACGGTATAATAGCAGCTCAGCCCATATCCGATATATGCACACTGATAATTTCCGCTGTTATAGTTTCGAGAGTATTGAAAAAACTAAAATAAGGACTGCATCTGACAGTCCTTATTAGTGCATCGAAAAAGTAGATACGCTTGCAAGAAATGCAAATATTTTTTGCAGACGGGATACTGCGTAACCTGTACGGCTTTTATGAACCACAAATACAAGCGGAACAAATAAACTGTGCCTAACTCCGTTCGACACTCTTGTTTTTCCTCGGCAAAACGCGGTTTCACCTGCGAATTAAAGTCTGCGACACTTTACTTATTAAGCCTGAATTTATTAAAATTACAAATTTAGCTGTCGACTTAATTTTTGACAGTCCTTATTTTTATACAAGTCTTGTGCAATTATCTGCTCCGAAGCAATCCTTAATCCTGTCACCCCCAAAGCTAACAGACTGAGCCTTATCCATATTTTCCATAAGCATTAAACCTATTTCCCTTATATTATCAGGACTGCACTCAAGTCTTTCCCTTACATTTTCAAGCTCCTTATCATATTCTCTGCCAAGCAGGACCTGTGACAAAACTCTGAGGTTTACGGTTTTATTTTTTACGGGCTTAAGCAATTCGGCAGCAGAGCCTATGGCAAAGCGTTCAAACTCACTTTTTGTCAGCTTAAGTTCCGATAAATACTGTCCCACCCTATTAAAGGCGGCAATGGTCTTTTGAAGCTGAGGGTCTCTGTAGGAGTACATATACATGCTATTGTTCCGCAAAAAACGGCAACCACCGCCGTAGGCGCCGCCCTCCACGCCCTCAGCCACGATGACCATGAAGTGGGTCCGGCCGCCCAGGCGGGTTGCCGGGTTCAGCTGCTCCGACAGCCGCGCTCCGCCCCGGGTGTGGTGGACCACCTCCGC